>JAUQPO010000191.1 GCA_030550335.1 Acidobacteriota bacterium | reverse complement strand
GGTAGTCCGCAAGTTCTGATCCGTGGATCCAGTCGGCGCCAACTTGCAGGAAGGGGGCATCGGTGCCCCGGCCCACTGAGTAGTTGCGACTGGCTTCCAACAGGGCCACGGCGGGGTAAAGCAGTGCCGCCTCCAAGCTGCGTATATTCGGTGAGGGGTTAATCCAAACCAGACCGGTTGCGTCAAACCAATCGCCCCGTTCCCAACCTCGTAGTTTGACGACTTCGAGGTCGACTTTCAGGTTCCGTCGTTCCCGCTCCATTAAGGCAATTTCGCCTGCCGTCATGCCGTGTCGCAGCGGCAACCCGGGGACACAGCCGATAAAGCTGGTAAATTCGGGCTGCAGCATCGGCCCTTCCACGTAGATCCCGGTTATCGGGTTGGGGCGGTCGAAGACGACGAAGCGTCGCCCGGACTCGGCAGCGCTCTCCATAGCGTAGAGCATGGTGCAGAGGTAGGTATAAAACCGCGTGCCGATGTCCTGGATATCGAAGACGAGCGTATCAACCTGTTGAAGTAACTCGGGTAAAGGCCGCTTCGTATCGGCTCGATACAGACTCCAGACAGGTAAGCCGGTAGCCTCGTCCTTTCCGTCCGGCACGTATCGATCTTCGATCGTGCCGGACAGACCATGCTCCGGGGCAAACAAAGCTACCAGCTTCACCCCGGCGTCTAGCATCAGTTCGACGTTACGGGCCCCGCTCCGGGAGCGTCCCGTGTGATTGGTGATCAGCCCTACGCGTTGGCCGCGCAGGAGGGCGAAGCGGTTTTCGGCGGCCACGTCTAGGCCAGTGTAAACCCGACCATTGCGCACGGCCCTGCGGCGAACGGCTGCCAGTGTTTCGTTGTAACCGGTCAGAGCCACACCGGGCAGGTCGATGCCTAGTTGCGCTGCGACGAGGGTGGCGACTCGGGAGCGTAGCGAATTAATCGGTGGGCGCACACGGGGATGCACGCTGTTCGTAAGCAGAATCACATACGACTGCGTGGTGGGATCGATCCATAAGGAAGTGCCGGTGAACCCCGTGTGGCCGTACGAGCCCAAGGGAAACAGCTCGCCACGGTTGGCCGAGTAAGCGGAGTCGATGTCCCAGCCCAGGCCGCGCAACACGTACTGATCGGCGGGCGACTGAGGGCTGGTCATTTTGCGCACAGTGAGTGGTTGTAAGATTCTGGCCCCGCGAAATTCGCCCAAGCCGAGCATCATTTGTGCGAATCGGCTGAGGTCGTGGGCCGTAGAAAACAACCCAGCGTGGCCAGCGACGCCACCCATGCGACGAGCAGTGGGGTCATGCACGACTCCGCGAAGCGGGTGGCTCTGGCCGGGTAGTTGCTCGGTAGGCGCGATCCTTGGCAGCCATTGTCTGGGTGGTCGGAAACAGGTCTCGTGCATCCCCAATGGCTCGAAGATTTTTTCGCGAGTGAACTCGTCCAGTGGCTGGCCACTCAGCCGCCGAACGATTTCGCCGAGCAGAATGAAATTGATGTCGCTGTAAATGAATCGCTCGCCCGGCTCGGCAGCCGGGGGTTCCTGAAGCGCCTTTTGAATAGCCACCTCGTAACCGGACCAGTCCGTCTCCAGTTCCAAATCGGGTTTCAGGCCGGAGAAATGGGTCAGGAGCTGGCGCACGGTGATGCGGCTTTTGCCCCCCTGAAATTCTGGGAGGTATTGGGTAACGGGGTCATTCAATCGGAGCAGGCCGCGTTCAAACAGCCACATGATGGCTGGGGCTGTGGCCACAACTTTGGTTAATGAGGCCAGGTCGAAGATGGTGTCTTCAGTCATGGGTTCACGTTCCGGCACCAGCGCTCTCCAGCCGTACGCTTTTCGGTAAAGGATGCGACCCCGCCAGCCAACCCAAACCACGGCGCCCGGAATGACATCGTCGCGGACAGCCGCTTCGATGATTGCGTCCAGCGCCCTAAGACCCTTGGGCTGAGGTTCTCGGGCAAGGCTCATCAGAAGCTCTGGCGAGATCCCCAAGACGGGCAGCTTGAGAACCGTGCGTCGCGAAGTGCTCCACTGCATCCTGAAGGTGAGAGTAACCGATATTGAGGTTTGGGATGGGGGCAACCCGGGAGTACTTACTCGATGCTGGTCAAATGGCGTGAGCGGACATGGGATCAGTGGACCGACGCTCCTATGGCGAACGGCGCCTCGGCGAAGCTAGATTGGCGCAAGGCGGCCGCCAGCTCGCTCTCCTCTTCTGGTGTTAGCCGTCGTCGCGGCGCCAAGCAGGGCCCGCAGGCAATACCTGACCAGGTCAGCATGGTTTTGATTGCGGGAAGCATGGGGAACCGAAGCGTAATTGCAATCAGTTCATTGATCCGATCTTGAACAGCTCGCGCCCCCGCCCAATCGTTCTGCCGCGCGCGCCTGTACAAGTCCACGAACAGTTCGGGCACGAGGTTGTAGAAGCTGCCGATGCCTCCGTCGGCTCCCATCAGCAGGCCGGCGACGAGAACCTCATCGTGCCCGTTGAGTATGACCGCTCCCGCACACTTGAGACGGTAGAGGCCGTACAGATTGAAGTCGGTGAACTTAGCGCCGATCACGTGGGGGATTTCCATCAATTTCGCTAGCTTTTCCCAATCAGCGGTAGCTGGGGATACCTCCGGGTAGTGGTATACGAGCACGGGTACGTCGCTGGCTGCCGTCAGAGCCGCGAAATACTGGCAGATTTCTTCGAACGAGTACAGTCCGACGGGCGGCAGACTGCTGATTGCCGTTACACCCAGGCGAGACGCTAGGCGAGCCAGGCGAACGGCATCCGCCGTTCGGTGGGCACCAACGTGGACGATGATCTGCTTTCCCGGAGGACTGTTGCGGACAGCAGCTGTGATCAGCTGTTCCCGCTCCTCCAACGGCAAAAGTAGCCCTTCGCCGGTTTGCCCGCTGACGAAGAGGCCGTCGACGCCGGCTGTGTAAAGCCGTTCCAATAGTTGCTCGAAGCTTTCTGCTGCGAAATGCTCATCAGCATCTAGAGGGGTCACGACCGCCGGAAGAATGCCCTCGATGCGCAATGCTCGGTGCCTCCTGTAATGATCGTACGACCTACGGGTGCCGCTCGATGCGGCAATGCAGGGACGAGGCAGGAGCCCAATGCTCACTGGCCAGGTAGGCCTGCTCGCCCCTATCGCTGAGCCCGGATCCCGACGGCGCTAAGCTGTTATTGGAGTGTTGCGCGACGTAGTTTATGCGAAGAAGCGCGTTTTGGTTTGGTGTAGGCGTGGGTGCTGCCAGTACATTGGGAGCTCAGTGGTTGTTTCGGCGAACGCTGCAGCCATCCAGTTGCTCCGGGTATCACCCCGAATTCTACGTGAACTCCTATTGGCTTGATTCAGCCGGCTACTACCAGTCGTGTCCTAATCCCCCATTGGTAGCCCGGCGCTACGAGGCTGACATAGTCATCGTGGGTGGCGGATTGACCGGTTTATCGGCCGCCTGGCATCTGGCCCACCGTTTCCCAGAAAAATCCATCGTGCTGCTAGAAGCGGCTCGCTGCGGTTGGGGCGCCAGCGGGCGAAATGGAGGCCAGGCACTGGCTACGAACCTTCATGCAATTGATCACGGATTGGATTGGAGCTTCGAAACCCGTGAGCTCATGCTGGAAGGTCTGGCGCTGATCCGCCACTGGAGCGAGCGTTATCGGCTTGATTTCGATGCTTGTGAGCGCGCGTACCTGGTACTGGTGCCGGAAAATCGCTCCGAGATGGCTTTTGCAGAACGCACGGCGGAATTCTTGGAGCAGGCGGGGATCCCTTACCGGTTCTTGGATCGGGAAGCTACCTGCAAACGAATTCGATCTCCCTTGTACGCTGCTGCGTTGTGGTATCGCGATGGTTCGATCGGATTGAACCCTGGCAAGTTGGTGGTGGGGCTGAAACAGCTGGTGGAAGCTTCGGGGGTCAGCATTTATGAGCAAACCCGCGTGGTGCATATCGAGAGTGGTGATCCGATCCGACTCGAGACCGACTTTGGAGAAATCCGCGCGGGTACGGTGATTTTGGCGACGAATGCTTACACTCACAAGCTTGGGTTCTTCACGAATCGCTACCTGCCTGTGCTGAACAGCGTAATTGCTACCGGTCCTCTGAGCCGGCAGCAACTGGAGGAAATTGGTTGGGTCGAGGGCGAGATGATCGTGACCTCGGAGCTTGGCACGCGCTATTTCCAGCTGACCCCATCCAACCGGATCATAGTGGGGGGCGGTGGCAGCGTAGTGTGTTATAACGGCCTGCTGCCGAATGGGCCTGACCGCCAGGCTATTCGACGTCTAGAAGAGTACTTGTTTAGTCTCTGGCCCCAGCTCCGGGGAGTCCCGGTTACGCATGCCTGGACGGGTGTGGCTTGCATAGCCACCGACGGGCTCCCTTCCGTCGGGCGTCTTCCGGGAGCAGGAAATATCCTTTACGCTCTTGCTTATACGGGCGAGGGGGTGACGCTGTCGCTCGCCGCGGGAAAGATTTTGGCAGGCTTGTATGCAGGCGAGGATTCCCGCTGGACCCGGTCTCTGGTTGTGAATCGAAAACTACCCTACGTTCCCCCCGATCCGCTACGCTCGATTGGCTTCAACCTCGTGCGCTGGTGGCTAGGCTAAAGAACTTTTCGCCAGGTTTCACCGAACCAGATCCTGAAAAAGGATTTGGCTAAATTCATAGAACCCTTTCTTGCCCACCACCCAGCGAGCAGCCATCAGGGCACCCCGAGCGAAGCCCTCACGATTGCGTGCGGTATGCCGGAGGGTGATTGTGTCGGCGGCCGAATCGAAGCCGATTTCGTGGGTTCCGGGCAGTTTCCCTGCGCGGTTTGAGGCCAAGTTCACCGGTCGGGTCCAGCCAGCCTGTTCCATGGATCGCACCAGCGCGAGCAACGTCCCCGAAGGGGCGTCCCGCTTGGCAGAGTGATGAATTTCCCACCCCCAGGCCTCGTAATCGGAGAAGGGGGCCAGTAGCCGAGCCGCTTCAGCCACAAGCCGCTGGAAGACGTTCACGCCGATGGAAAAGTTGGGAGCCCAAACCAACGCAGTCCCATGTCGCTCCACAGCTTGCCGGACTCGTTCGAGCTGGCTGGTCCACCCGGTCGTTCCCGAAACCACATTCACTCCTAACGCTGCCAGTCGGACCAGGTTCTCTGGAGCCGCTTCTGGAGTGGTGAACTCGACAGCTACATCGACGTCCCGCAATTGCTCCTGAGTCAGACCCTCGTAGTTGGCGTTGTTGTGCACGTCGAGAATACACCGGACCTGGAACCCATACTCAGGGGCCAGCTGCTCGATCAGCCGCCCCATTTTCCCGTAGCCCACAATGGCGAGATTCATACGAGCTGCCTATTCAAACACTTCGGGATCGATCTCCGAGAAGAATTCTTGGTGGAGGGCTTGGACAGCGGCCGTGGCGTCCGAGTCGGCCACTACAAACCCCAGATTCAACAGGGAGGCCCCTTGCGAGATCATCCGTACGTTGATATTCCTGAGGGCACTGAACACGCGGGCTGCGATGCCCGGTGTATAACGGATGTTATCTCCCACCAGGCACACGATCGCCTGATTGGATTCCACCTCTACCTGGGCGAACTGACTCAGGTCGTTCGAGATCGCCTCCAAAGCCCGTGTATTGTCGATCGTCGCCGAAACGCTGACCTCGGAGGTGGTCACCATGTCGACCGAGGTCTGATGCTTAGCAAACACCTCGAAGATTCGGTGGAGAAATCCCCAGGCGCCCACCATTCTCGGGCAGCTCACGTTGATGACCGTGACGCCACGCTTGAGTGCAATCGCCTTCACCACGTTCTTGCACGGAACGCGTTCGGCGACCACCCAAGTACCGGGGATCTCTGGCCGGTACGAGTTCAAAATGCGAACGGGGATGTTTTTTTCCATCGCGGGGATCAGCGTTGCCGGGTGCAGCACCCGAGCCCCGAAATAAGCCAGCTCTGCCGCCTCTTCGAAAGAGATGCGTTTGATGCGGTACGCGGTAGGTACCAGCCGGGGGTCAGTAGTCATCAGACCGTCTACGTCCGTCCAGATTTGCACCTCCCGCGCTCCGATACCTGCCCCCACAATCGCTGCCGTAAAATCGGAGCCCCCGCGACCGAGGGTGGTCGTGATGCCACGTGGGGAGGAACCAATGAACCCGCCCATGACCACAATTTTGCCTTGCTCAGTTAGTGGGGGAATGCGTTCTGCGAGCCGACGGTAGGTCTCCTCGAAGATTGGCGCTGCCTCGGTGAAGCGCTCGTCAGTGATGATCACTTCGCGGGAATCCAGGTGGACAGCGTCGAGCCCTGCCTGCCGGAAGTTTTCGCTAACGATTAGGCTCGATAAGCGCTCGCCGTAGCTGGCCACTGCGTCGAGCGAGCGCGGCGTCAGCTCGCCCAAAGCCGCCAACCCGCGTAGGACCTCACCTAGCTCTTGGAACAGCTGCTCGACGCGCCCGTTGACGCTACCGCCTTCGCGCAGGTGGAACTGCTCGAGCTCCAACAGGAGCTCTAAGGCCTTGGCGCGCTGGCCGGCAGCTGCGTGCCGTGCCATCTCCAGCAGCCTGTCGGTCGTTTTGGCCATTGCCGAGACCACCACTACCGGTTTCTGGTCCTTGCGCTCCGCTACGATGCGCGTCACCCGTCGGATGGCCTCGGCTGAACCAACTGAAGTCCCGCCAAATTTCATTACGATCATCAGTCCAGCCACCCCTCAACTTTCATCAATTCAGCATTCAACACTGCGGCTCCAGCCGCACCACGAACCGTATTGTGGCCCAGAGCTAGAAACTTCCAATGCAAAACGGGGCATTCGCGCAGCCGCCCCACGGTGACCGTCATGCCACGATCTCGCCACGCATCGCGCCGCGGCTGCGGCCGGTCTTCCTGAGGCAGATAGAGAACAGGCCGTGGTGGCGCGCTGGGCAGCTGGCGCTCTTGCGGCACACCACGGAATTGTCGGAAGGCCTCCAAAATCTCCTGCTCGCTCGGT
>JAUQPO010000190.1 GCA_030550335.1 Acidobacteriota bacterium | reverse complement strand
TCCCCAGTAGCGTAGGGTTTTGGCGGATACCCCGGTCAGCTTCGCTACCCGTGAAATAGCGATCAGCCCTTCCACACCTTGCCGCTCCCAGTCTCAACATAAAGCTTCCCACTGGGAGAAGCTGCAAGAGCTCGGCGCCGTTAACGAGCCGCCCCGCAAAATCAGTCCGAAAGCCAGCGGCCAAACTGACCTCAGGTGATGCGCCGGAGTTCCGCCATGCCCTCGACGATTACCGACTCAAGATACGCTTGCGGCTTCCACTGAGGGCCCTGCACCCCACCTCCTGAACCGAGGCGTGGGAGCAGATCGCTATCACCCTGACTTTTATGCCACTAGGGTCAACCCAAACCCTCACCACTACCTCTGGGCCGTCAAACAGAGCCATTTTCTCTCCATCTGTCAGCACTTACGCACTTCGGCCATCGAACAGAGCGGACTGGGCTCCGGCCTGCACGCACCCGGGAGCAGCCACCAGCGAAGAGTGAGCGCCCACGCACGCTGTGCGGGTGATCAGACCGCGCATTTCGTGGGCTAAACCTGACCAGCAGGCGCTCCTATGTGGTTCCAGAGAGTGCTGGGACGAAGTTCGCCAACGCACCTAGTGCCCACGGAAGACGCCCGATTGGCCCGAGCTGGGGTCCGAGGGCGACCAACTCGAACGGCGAACGCAAACAAGGTCCCAGCTCCCGCAACCACAGGCCTTCCACGTCCACATTTTTCACTCCCGGGACCAACCTCAAACTCCCACGGCACTTCGGGGATAGCCCACCGCTCGACAGGGCTTCCTTCCATCCCAGCGAAGCTGCACTCGGCCAAAACCCCGAGCTCCGGGAGGATCCGTGACAGGATCCAGTGCGAAGGCGAGCGGGACGCCGCAGGCTATGGCTAGTTGCCCTTGCTGACCGCCAGCTATGAACCCGAATGCCATACAAAAGCTCACAAGCAGTTCGTACAACCCGCGGCTTCGTCACTCCTCCAGACCACCCGCAACCACATCGGACGATCCCCTGAGGTTCGACTGACAAAACGACCACCGTGTCTGGTCTAAAGAGACTCTAGCAAAGCGCTTCTATCAAGGGCGTCGACCAGGTTCTCTTGGATTTCTGCGCAAGGATTTCTCATCTGATCTCTGGTCTCAAACTCTGTATCCCCGACTACATCTGACTTGGGCTTTCTAACGTCATTCCCTCAGGCCAGCCCCCACGCGAGTGTTGCCTGCAATCGGCGCAATTCGGTCTTCGAGATTCGCGCTACGCCCGTGCGTGTTCTGCTGGGTTATGACCTGGTGAATGAGAGGCTCGCAGGGTCGTGATCTGCGACTACTATCCTGCCCGGCGATTTAAAGGAGCGTCGGAAGACGACACAACCCCAGTGGCTGATCCAAAGTGTACGGCTGGCCTGCGAAAGGGCCGGCAGAGATCAACAACTATCGCTCTAAGCCGGGGTGACTAACAAGGAGGCAGATGGTAGCGCTAACGGGATTCGAACCCGTGCCTTGGCCTTGAGAGGGCCATGTCCTAACCACTAGACGATAGCGCCACCCATCGTTTAGTATACCTCAACTTACGGACTCGGTTAACGGAAGGGGTCCTTAGGCCGGATTCACTAGTTTGAGGCGACTTCGCAACGACGAGGGGCAGGGGAACACTAACCCCGTCGCGAGCTCTAGGTCAACCATTAAGGTATGTCGCCACCTCGCACCAGCGGCTACGCTCAGCCCGCTGATCCTCCAGGTGAGTTCCAGAGCTCTTTGGCCACACACCGGGCTCAGACGTGGCCTCGCCCCTGACCACTTAACTCCGGAACCGGTCGCAGGTCACATCCGCACCCGTCTGAGAATCGACCGGGCAGTAAACCCTACGAGTCTTACCCTTTCAACCAGCGATCGAGCCAGGCGAAAGCTTCATCCTGCATCTGAGGATTGAAGCTATGCGGCACGTCGTAAAAGCTTGCCCGGAAACGGTCCGCAATGCCCGCTTTCTTGTAAATCGCTGCCAGTTTCTCCACCGCAGCCTTCATCCCGGACATCGGAAACAACGTGTCGCGCTCGCACTGCAAAACGAGCAGGGCGCCCGGAGCCGTCAAAGCAGCTGCGTCCGGCAAATCGAGCCAACGGTACAGCCCCGGCACATAAACCATCCAAGTGTGGTGCCGCAAGTGATTCCGCAACTGGTGGCGGAAAGCCGTCATCCAGCCAACGACGCAGGAGGCGCGCACGCGCTCGTCGGCAGCGATGAGGAAAGCAGTCCGGATTCCACCCAGCGACAGACCCAGAGCGCCGATGCGTTGTGAATCGACGTCTGGACGGGTGCACAGGTAGTCGATCGTGCGGCGATCGTCCCAAACTAGAATCCCAGGCCACGTGGCGCCCGCAGCAAAAATCGTCTTGGCCGTCAAATGCTCGGCCTCGGAGCACACAGCATCGATCGCCCGGAGCCATTCCTCCGTGCCACGCTCGGCCTTTGCCAGGCGTTCCAGCCCGGCACGATAGTATGGCGGCGCGGTTTTCGGATCCATCTCTTCCGGCCGAAGCCTGCGGGTCCCAAAGTAAAACGCGTCGATCACTGCTACCACGTAACCTCTCCGTGCCAAGTGTTCCGCGTACGGCCGGCCATAAGCGTTCTCGCGGAACTTGACGAGGGCTGGGTGATCCTGAGGCGAGCTGACCAGCTTCTCGATTCCCCACACGTAGCGACCACTGTGATCGTGCAACGCTAGCACGCCAGGTAAGCGGCCACGAGCGCCCGCAGGCTTGAGGACTCGTGCCGGGATGTCATGAGTGCCGCAGTGGATCACCACGCGCTCGATCACCAAATCGTCTCGCTCTTCAGTGCCCTGCGTCTCGGCCTTGATCGACGGCTTTGGGTCGTAAAACAGATGCTGGAGGAACACGGGTCGCGCTCTTTGCTTCCACTCGTCCAAATCCTTCCAACGCGAGTTTAGGAAACTCAGTTGCGGAGCGTTGGCCTCCGCGATGTGGTCGATGAACGGGAAGATGTTCACTAAGTCCGGCACAGGCATCTCCGTAAGAGAAGACTGGGCAGCTGCGGCGAGCCTCGGCAAACCTGGGCCTGAACGGGCGCCAAGCACCGGCGGCACCGCGGCGGCAGTCATCCATTCTCTGCGCGTTATCGCGATTGAATGCTGGGGGCGCATGTTCATCATTCCTATCAGAATCAGGAAGCTGCTGGCGAGCCCCTGGGGCTTCAAACAGAGAGGCTTTGTTCGTGGCCGAGCTCCATCACGCCCGGAAAGCCAGTTGTACGCAGGCACATTAGGAGCGAACTCTGGCGCGTGACCATCCTGTCCCGCCCAGGGTGGCTGTGCTAGGCTTGGAAGCTGCGGTTCGAGCAGCAACGTGTCGCTCAAAATCCTGTACGAAGACGAGCACTTCCTGGCGGTAGAAAAGCCGGCTGGACGACTGGTGATCCCAGGTGGTACGGCTGGCGAAGTCTCCATCGCCCAAGAGCTCTCCGAAGTACTGGGGCAGAAGCTCTTCGTTGTCCATCGAATCGATCGCGACGCAAGTGGCATCGTCCTGTTCGCTAAGAACGCCCAGGCTCACCGCGCGGCTTGCCTCGAGTTCGAGCACCGGCGCGCCCACAAGAAATACTGGGCGGTAGTTTTGGGACACCTCGAGGGTGAAGGCGAGATCGATCAACCCTTACGGGAGTTCGGTTCGGGACGTATGGCGGTCGACAAGCGCGGCAAGCCCGCCAAGACGCGTTACCGAGCGGTGGAAACCTTCGAATCCGCTACACTCGTCGAAGTCGAACCCTTGACGGGACGACGCCATCAAGTCAGAGCCCATTTCTACTGGCTGGGCCACCCCGTGCTCGGCGATCGCCTGTACGGTCACGACCGTCCTGTAGGAAACGTGGCCCGATTGATGCTTCACGGACATTTCCTCGAGTTAGAACCGCAAGGCTACGAGCGCCTGTCTCTCTCTTCGGACCTCCCTAAAGATTTTCGCGACATCCTGGAGCGTCTGAGAAGCAAAAAGCAGGAGAAGACGAAAGACACTAAAAGGGCAAGCAGGTAGTTCGACGCCAAGCGCACGGTTATTCCATTGGCGTCGATCTCCCTGGGAAAAGCTCCGCCATACCTCAGCGGCAACGGGACCATCCTTGCTCGGTCGAGCAGCAACTGCCGTTCGCTACGCAGTCATTCGCCCCAGTCCCAGTTGCCTCGTCCGTCACGGTCACGGACATCCGCGGACCACGGAAGCCACGCGTTTCCGTCCCACCCGAGGCTGGGAGGCTCCTTCGATCAGACGCCTCCGTCTGCTCCGGTTGTGCAGCTCCCGAGAAAGGTTCTGAAGGGGCTTGTCCGAGCTGGGATGATCAACCAAACGAGCGCAAGCAACACCAGTCGTGCAAGCACAGCACAAGCTCAAGTTCGGAGAGAAACTGGGGTTGGGGAAGCCACGTAGCGATGGTCACCGGAGGTGCGTAGCTTCCGCAAAGGCTCTCCAAGAGGGCTTCAATGGTTGCCCTTCGGTAGGGAAGTAGCAAAACAACACTCGTCAGCGGACATGAATACCCGGGACTTGGCGGTCCTCACTAGCCTGAGCGTCCCTTGACTGCACACAGTCACGAACGAATCCGGAGCTACAAGCGAAACGGATGGAAGAGGTTGCCCCCTACCTGGAGGTACAGGTTGGTGGCCAGGGAGGGAATCGAACCCCCGACGCCAGCCTTTTCAGGGCTGCGCTCTACCAACTGAGCTACCTGGCCGGCTCGCTGTATATTTTAGCAACTGGCGGAAAAGATGGGAGCACTTACCGAACCCTCCTGCGCACAGGACCTCCAGGAGCTATCCCGAGCTTTCCAGCGGGCAAACCTCGACCCAAGGTCCAGCCGGCCGGGTCAGCCACACCCAGGTTGGCCGCTGGCACAACAGGGTTATCCAAGGCGTCCCCGCCCACAGACCCTAGTAGTCCCACCAGTACCCAGCTCTTCTACTGCTGCCCATCTCACGTGCATCACGAGCCCTGCGCTCCCCAGGAGCGCAAATGCACCGCCGGCGCTTGCCGTTCATCGCGCCCTCAGCAACTGGTGTGAGATAGCCGGGCAAGTCCGGGCCTCCAACGCCAGCAGCCGCTTGGCGTGAAGGATACTCCCGTATGCAAGCGGGCCGCACCGGCATGTAACCACGGAAGCCACTTGCCACGCCTAGAGCAGCGAACAGGTCTCGCCAGCGCCTCAAAAGACTGACCTGAGGCAAAGGCACGTAACCTAAAACGTCGAAACATGGCTAGGGAGGCACCAAGTGGGAAATCGAGCAGTGAACCGCCGAGCTGTACTGAAGCACAGCTTGGCTTCCGCTTCGGCACTCGCCTTGGGAGCCTACAATGTGGCCGCCGCTGCAGCTACCCCGATCGCCGAAACCGCTTCCGACGGCCTGCCCAAAAGGCCTCTGGGCAAGACGGGTCAACAAGTGACGATCTACGGGTTGGGAGGACTATACACGGTGGCCAGGCACGATCGGCACGAGCAAGCGGTCCAGATCGTCCAGCGAGCTCTCGATCTCGGGATCAACTACATCGATACGTCGGCGCTTTATGGCAACGGCGCCAGCGAGCTGAATATCGGTACGGTCATCGCCAAGCGCCGAAAAGAAGTTTTCCTGGCGACCAAGAGCCACAACTACACCTACGATGGCACGATGGCCCTGGTCGAACAGAGCTTGAAACGCTTGCAAACCGACTACCTCGATCTCTATCAGCATCACTTTCTCGGCAAGCTGGGTACGCTCGAGCAACTGCGCCAGAAGAACAGCGCACGCCAAGCTTTCGAACGCCTCCGCGACCAAGGGGTCATCCGTTATATAGGCGTGAGCGCGCACTCGCCCAAGATCCTCATCGAAGCGCTCAAGGACTACCCGTACGATTGCGCGCTCATCACGCTGAACGCTGCCAGGGCAGTGATGGAAGACACCGAATATCTGGACGAATTCTTCCGCCTGGCCCAAGAAAAGCAAGTCGGCGTGATCGCCATGAAAGCGGTAGCTCGGGGTGAGTTGGTCAAGCGTGGAATGAACGCCCAGGAACTGCTGCACTACGTGCTCAGCTATCCGGTCGCGACGGTAATCGTGGGCATCTCTGAAATCGCGCACCTCGAAGAGAATGTGCGGGCGGCTAAAGCCTTCCGACCTCTGACGGAGGAAGAGAAAGCACGGATCCGTGCCATGGCACGCATGCGAATGGGCGACGAGCACGCTTGAGATGGCGTGCTGCAAGCTGGCTGAGACAGGGTGATTTGTTTGTCCTGCCAGTTGTGGCTGAGTCCTTCACCTCTCGGGTTCGCGCATAAGCGCCACGCGGTGAAACCTGCGGGAAGGTAGTGGTAGACGCGCGCTCGCATCGGTCGCACGCAATCTCCCCGACTCTACCGCGCGCCAAACGTCCGCCCCCACCACGGCCTCACTTCGACGACTCGCGCTGCAGAGTGACCACTGCCTGCGCCTGGACTGCCTGGCCAGCCCCTACGGAGTCCAAGCCCTCCGCCGTCTTGAATTTCACCGAGATCCGCTCCGGATCCAGCTCGAGCACCTCAGCCAGCCGCTTACGAATGGCCTCACGGTAACCACCAAGTTTCGGGCGCTCGGCAATGATCACCGTATCCACATGCACGATCTCGAAACCTTGCTCCCGCACCAGCGCCAGAGCGTGCCGTAGGAACTGGTCGCTCGAAGCCCCAGACCACCGGGGATCGGAATCGGGGAAATGTTGTCCGATATCCCCTAACGACGCCGCGCCGAGGACCGCATCCGTGATGGCGTGAATCAGTACGTCTGCATCGGAATGGCCTAGCAGGCCAAACTCCGCTTCTACGCGTACGCCGCCCAACATCAAAGGTCGCCCGGGAGCGATCCGGTGTACGTCCCAACCGATTCCCGTGCGGACCTCCATCAGCTACCCCGCTGGGCTTGAGCTTTGGCTTTTTCTTCGGCCAGGAAGAACCGGGCCAGCTCCATATCGCTCGGCTTGGTGATCTTGATGTTGCGGTCGCTACCCAGCACGACAGTGATAT
>JAUQPO010000189.1 GCA_030550335.1 Acidobacteriota bacterium | reverse complement strand
CCTACTGTCCACAACCCCTCGGGAGGGCTGGTCAACAGCACGTGGTCGTCCACGGTGACCTGGACCGCGCTGCCGGTTTCACTTTTCACCACCCGAAGCTCAACTTGGGGCTCGGCCGCCCATCCAGGCTGAGCCCAGCTGGCGGCGACACACACCAAAATCCACCACGCTGCATAGCGGGAACAGCTGTTCATCGGCTCTCTCCAAAATTATTCGCTTCGGAATAAAGAAGGGGCGAGCACGAGTGTGGCTCGCCCCACCCAGGGTCGCTCGTGAGGTGGTCAGAACGTTAGTCGCGCATTGAACTGGACGACGCGTGCCCCTCGCGTAGAGGTGAAACGACCAAAGCTGGCAGAATTCAGATCGGTGGAGATGCCGGAGAAGTTCGTGTGGTTGAGGGCGTTGAACATCTCGCACCGAATCTGCAGTCGATAACGCTCGGTGAAGTACAAGTTCTTGGCCAGCCCTAAGTCCAAATTCCACCAACCAGGAGCACGCAGGGCATTCCGCCCCAGGTTGCCGTAATGCAACGGCGCTCCAGCCTTGCCGATGGGCAGTTTGGCAAACACAGACCTGTTCAGATACTGAAGCGTCAACTCGGGATCGGGCGCATAGGGGTTGCCACCGATGTAATCCGGACGAGTCAGCGCGTGGGTAGTGCTTTGCGTCACGTTGATAGGCGAACCCGTCTGCGCCTTGAAGATGCCTGAGATTTGCCAACCCCGCAGCAACAGCCTGACACTCCGCCGACCTGTTTGTGCCACCAGTCGGTGGAGCGGCAGCTCGTAGATGAAGTTCGTTTGGAAGCTTTGCCGGATGTCGAACGGGCTCGGCCCACGGTCGGACCGGATGTCATTAGGGTTTTGGACAGGATTCGGATAGCCGATATTCGCCGCGTTGGTATACGAGATGGTGTTCACCCAGGTGTAGACGACGTTGAGTTGCAGCCCGTTGGAGAAGCGGCGCCGGAAGGTGTGGTACCAGCCATTGTAGTGCACGCTCTCAGAACCGTCGTAGTAGTTGAACTCCGAATAGCCCGGGTACGGACGCTCGCCGGTGATTGGGTCCACCTGATTAATCTTGCGGACCAGATTGGCGTGCACGGCGTGATTGCCCACGTAGCTGGTTTCGTAGGACATGTTTTCAGTGAGTTGAATAGCCGCGCTCAGCGTCCATTGCAAGCTGTAAGGTTCAGGGAAGTTTCGGGAAATCACCGTACCTGCGATCGGACCTTGCCCGCCCTTGACCAGTGGCAGAACGTCTTTGTTCATCGCTGGGTACCGGATTCCTAGAGCCTGAGCTTCGGCTTGGCTGAACGTTACCCGGTTTGGTTCGTCCAGAGCGTTTTGCACTAGCTCCACCGGGCCGCCAAAGTGGTTATGAGCGCTAGTAAACTTGCCGAATCCCGCACGGATCACAAACCTCGGCCGGAGACTCCAAGCAAAGCCCAAGCGAGGCGAAAAGTTCAAGTAGTTCGGCTCCCAAATCTCGTCCGGATCTACGTAAGGGCCGATGCCAAATGGTCCAGTCCGGTTGAATAACCGGCCTGATTTTTCTTTCGGGACGGAGAAGTAGTCGTAGCGTAGACCGAGGTTGAGTGTGAAGTTGGGAGTGAGACGGATGTCGTCCTGGATAAAGTACCCGTTGATCCAACTGTACAGCGTATAAGGTCGCACGCCGAAGCTGAAGACGATCTGTGCCGGGCGGTTGGCCAGCAAGTCCGCTACCGAGGCATACCGATAGGCTGGCACTTCTTCGTTATTCCGGCTCGAGTTGTACTTATGGAAGAGCACCCCGAATTTGATCAGGTGCCGGCCACGTGGCACGGCCACGACCTCCTCAGCATTCCAGTTCACGCCGAGGTTTTGCATGAGTTCGCCGGTATTACTGAACCCCAGATTGCCTGCAATTCCCGGGATGCCCAGCGCATAAATCCCATCCAGGCGATCCCGTTCAAAGCGGCTGTACCCGTAACGTGTCTCGGAGCTCCAGCTGGCTGCGGAGTGGATGAAGCTGAGCGTGCCTTTGTGCTCGCGCACATCGTAAGTCCGGGGATTGGAGGGAGACACACGAGGCGTGAACTCGAAAGGTGTCTGCCGCGTGTAGCGCACCGTCAGGCGGTCAGCTTCTCTCAGATGCCAGTCCGTGCGAACACTAACGTGATCGCTGTCTTCACGGCGCGAGCTGGCGCTTTGGTAATAGCCGGTGATCGCTCCCGGCGAGTAGGGCATATTCGGCAAGGGTAGGGTGTCGAAGAACGCTTTGTAGACCGGGTTGGCTGCGAGCACCATCTCCCGGAATTCGCGCGTGGGCACGTTACCGGCTACGTTGGCGAAGGAACGTTTCCTGTAGCCCTCGTAGGTCCCGAAGAAGAACGCCTTGTTCCTGACGATGGGTCCGCCCATTGACCCACCAAACTGGTTGAACACCATGGGGGTCTTCGAGGTCTGGAACTGATTGCGGGCACTGACGTCGTCGACCGCGTTGTTCAGGAAGAGCGACCCGTGGAACTCATTGGTGCCACTCTTGGTGATCACGTTGACGTTCCCGGTCATCGTCGGGCCCGTCTCGGCTGGCGCGATACCGCTGCTGATGGAGACTTCTTGGATCGCTTCCAAGCTGACTGACTTGATGTAGCCATGCGTGGTCATGGACTCGTACTCGCCGCTGCCGCTGGAAGCCGTGCCGTCGATGGTGAACCGGAAGCCATCTTGAGGGAGGCCATGCATGGACACCGAGGAGCCCGTAGGAGTGATCCCTGGAGCCAGGGAAAGCAATGTGCTCCAGTCGCGGTTCGGCGTGGGTAACTCCATAATGCTCTGAAGCCCGAGCGTGTATTCGTGCTCGGCGCTCACCGTATTGATCAGCGGGACCTCTGCGGCTACGGTGACCGTTTCAGTCACCTCCCCCAATTGCAAAGTCAACCTCAGACGAAGCTCGCGCCCCGCGGTCAGTTCAATCCCGGTTTGCCGGTACTCCTTGAACCCGGGAGCACTAACGCTCAGATCATACGTGCCCGGAGGGATGAAGGTAAAAGCGAATTCACCGCTAGCATCGGACGTGACTTGCCACATTACCCCGGTGGCCGTGTTGACTAGCTTCAAAGTAGCCTTGGGGATGGCTGCCCCGGAGGGATCTGTGACCGTCCCGAATACCGTTGCGGTGTTGACCTGGGCTGAGGTTCGAGGGACAGCCAGAGCGGAAAGGAAGAAGGCAAGCACGAAGAGCCAGAACGAGTAGGCGCGACGCAGCATTCGGACCTCCCGCTTTTGCATATTTATGCAGCCTTGCCTTGATGTGACCACCCATCCTCACATTCAACCCATTCGCCACCCACCCTGTCAACCCAACGCCCAAACTTCGCCCCCAATCCTGACAGACCATAGGAACAATCCGAGGCCTGGCGCAACTCTTAGCGCCCATGCTCAAATATCCAAACCGCCCCGCTCCATCCCCGCGACGCCCCCGAACGCCATTCCTTTTGCCTCGCCGATCACCGCGGTTCGTCGTCAGGTCGCCTGCCTCATGCATCTGCAACTTCCGCTGGGGGCCAGCGAGCTCAACACGAGACACGTAGCGTCGTCCAAGCGAACTGAATGAACTCAACCCTGAAAGACCCAGGACACTGCTTCCCGCCCTCTTTCGTCGTCCCTTTTTGCCCAGCCATTCACGTCTCCGCGAGCCAGCGATTGCGCTGCGCTTTGTCTCGTCTTGAATGTACTAGTGGGGCAACTGAGAGGTCACTTCATGGCCCGAGCTATTCTCGCCATCGATCAGGGCACAACGAACACCAAGGTGCTATTAGTGGACGAGCACTCAAAACTCCTGCGGCGGGTTTCCCTGCCGGTACCCGTGGAGGTGCCCCGTCCGGGTTGGGTACAGCAGGACGCAGGGGTGCTCTGGCAAATCGTTCAGGAAGCCATTTACCGAGCTTTGGACAACACGCCAGGGACACGATTAGCGGCTGTGGCGATTACGAACCAGCGGGAGTCGATCATCGCCTGGGATCGGCACTCGGGCGAGCCTTTGGGGCCTTGCATCAGCTGGAGGTGCAAACGGACAGTTCCAATCTGCGAGGCCTTACGACAGCAAGGCTGGGCAGAGAGAGTCACGTCGCGTACCGGGCTCCCCTTGGATGCTTCATTTTCCGCTAGCAAAGCTCGCTGGCTGCTGGACCACATTCCTGATGGACAACGAAGGGCGGAAGCCGGCGACCTGTGTTTGGGGACCGTAGACAGCTGGCTGCTCTGGAAGCTCACAGCTGGCGCGGTGCACGCCACCGATGTGAGCAATGCCTCGCGCACGTTGTTGTTTGACATCCATCGTTGCCAGTGGGACGAAATGTTGCTGGATCTGTTCGGAATTCCAAAAGCGGCTTTGCCTGAAGTCCGGCTGTCGAGCGGGTGGTTTGGTGAGACGGACCGCTGTGGGCTCATGCCCGGCGGTGTAGGGATTGCTGCCATGGTGGGCGACTCGCACGCCGCGCTGTTTGGCCACGGCTTATTTGCTCCTGGCGGGGTAAAAGCGACTTATGGGACCGGGTCTTCAGTGATGGGCCGGGTCGATGTGCCTCCGGCGCGGCCGGGCGGGCTCTCGGTGACCATTGCTTGGGGCTTGGCGGGCCGGGTTTATTACGCGGTGGAAGGCAACATCTTGTCGGCCGGGGAGGCAGTTCGTTGGGTAGGAAGCTTGTTGGGGTTGGAAGGTGAGGTTTGCCGCCTCGTCGAATTGGCCAGCAGCGTGGAAGACAGCGCGGGGGTTTATTTCGTGCCCGCACTGACCGGCTTGGGGGCGCCTTATTGGGATGAGCGTGCACAGGGCATCCTGTGTGGTTTGAGTGAGGTCACCACCCGCGCTCATGTGGCCCGAGCAGCCATTGAGGCGATCGCCTTCCAGGTGGCGGAGGTGTTTCATGCTTTAGAGCCCGTTTTGGATGTGCCATGCGCGCTGCTTCGAGCGGATGGCGGGGCGAGCCAGAACGACTGGCTAATGCAATTCCAGGCCGATATCCTAGGACGTCCAGTGATGCGGAGTCGAAATCCCGAGATGTCTGCTTTAGGGGCAGCCTGGTTGGCAGGCTTGGCCCTAGGATGGTGGTCCTTGGAAGAGCTCTCGGGCTACGCCACGCTAACAGACGTGTTCGAACCGAAAATGTCCGAGGCAGCTCGTCAGGAGCGTTGGAGGGGTTGGCGACTGGCTGTCGAGCGGGCGCGGCTCCGTGGTCCAAAATCTTGAAATGGGAAAGACGGGGAAGGGGCTTAGGGCGATGGCTCGGATTGACGATCTGCGCTTAATGGTCAAGGTGGCCCAGATGTATTACCAGGGCGGCCTCAGGCAGAAGGACATTACTGAGCGCCTCCACATCCATCAGTCCACTGTTTCGCGCTTGTTGAAGAGAGCAGAGAAGGAGGGCATCGTCCGAATTACGGTGGTGGCTCCGCCCGGGCTGAACCCGGATTTGGAGGCCGACTTGGAAGCGCGTTACGGGTTGAAGCAGGCCATCGTTGTGGATTCGATGGACGATGAAGAACAAATCGCCCGAGATCTAGGGGCTGCGGCTGCAGCTTACGTGGAGACCACCATCGGTCCCAACGAGGTCGTGGGGATTTCTTGCTGGAGTGCAGCGCTGCTGGCCATGGTCAATGCGATGACCCCTACCCATCGCGGGAGGGGCACTCGGGTGGTGCAAATCCTGGGCGGGGTGGGTGACCCGCGCGTGGAGCGGCACGCTACGCACGTCACCCGCCGACTGGCACAGTTGTTATCCGGTGAGGCGGTCTTACTGCCCGCCCCAGGTGTAGTGGGCAGCCCAGAGGCAAAGCAGGTGCTACTACGCGATCCCTTCGTCCAGGCTGCGCTCAGCCTGTTCAACTCGCTGACTCTCGCTCTGGTGGGCATTGGCACGGTAGAACCATCACGGTTACTGGCCGCAAGCGGCAACGTGTTCTCTTCCCAGGAGCTCAGGATTCTCGAGAATTATGGGGCCGTAGGCGATATCTGCTTGCGATTCTTTGACTGTGCGGGGCGACCGGTGATCACGCCGTTGAATGACCGGGTTATCAGCATCGAGCTCGAGCAACTGCGCCGAGTGCCTAGGGTCGTGGGCGTGGCGGGCGGGAAGCGCAAGCTGGCTGCGATTCGCGGGGCGCTTCGGGGTAGGTGGATCAACGTACTTATCACAGACGCGCAAACGGCCCGCGCCCTGCTGGCGGAGGAAAATCCATAGCGAGAGTTAACTCGGCTGCCCAAGCCGCTGGCGGCAGACCTGTCCGGATGAAGGCCTTTCTAAGATGAAGGTCCGTGCAGGGCCGGCGGTGTGATTGCCCTGATCTGCCGTCGGCCCTCAACGGCTTGTCAAGAGCCTTCTGGCTGTCGTGCGTCAGTGGGCTGGAGCTTCTCCGTGGCAAACCGTAGTTCCGCTCCTTCTTCCAGCCGGAGATTTGGGCCTTCGCTGATGATCACGCCCTCTTCAATTCGCACGGGCTGGTCTAGATCGTCCACCCCTCGGTTACCCTTCGAGTTCACTACGGCCCCAAGTTGACCGTGGATGAGGTATCCTCGCGAGCCGTCCCACAATCGATCGAAGATCAACAGCAGCCTGTTGCCCTGGGATTCTCTCACGGTACCCGCAACTACGGCTCCTCGCAACCGTTCTGGACTGATCACCACAGCTTCAACGGGTGTGCCCACTTGGGTTTCCCGGGTGTCGAGCGTCGTCCGCAGTTTTACGAGGAATTGAATCGTGTCTTGCGCTGCTGCCGCGACAAGGGGCGCGAGAAAACAGCTCAGAAGGAGTTGAGGCAGCGCATTGTGCACAGGTCTACCTCCTCGTACCGGTGTTTCCGTCGCGTGCCCTCTAAAGCCATCTGGGACACCTTTTGCACTCCGCCAAGAGCCGTGTTGTCTGCTTCGATGCAGAAGCTGCTTCTACGGTTGAGCGCGCCTAAGTTCACGACACTCGTCTGACGAGGATAACCCAATCCTGGTCCGGCTCCGAGGGTGGGAACCCTAGCGACCGCACGCCCCCGCCGCGCACTGTTTGGAGTGAACCACGT
>JAUQPO010000188.1 GCA_030550335.1 Acidobacteriota bacterium | reverse complement strand
CCACCGGGCTTGAATGAAGACATCATCCGAATGATTTCGGCTAAGAAGCACGAGCCGGACTGGCTTCTGGAGTGGCGGTTGGCCGCCTACCGTGCTTGGCTGCAGATGGAGGAACCGCGCTGGGCCAACGTCAAGTACCCGCCTATTGATTACCAGAAGATTGTGTACTATGCGGCGCCGAAATCGCTTTCGGGAAAGCGTCCAAAGAGCCTGGACGAGGTGGACCCAGAGCTCTTGAAAACCTACGAGAAGCTCGGGATCCCATTGCGGGAGCAGGAACGGCTGGCTGGGGTGGCTGTGGATGCGGTTTTCGACAGCGTCTCAGTGGCCACCACGTTGAAAGAGAAGCTGGAAGAGCTGGGCATCATTTTTTGCTCTTTCTCCGAGGCGGTGCAACGATACCCGGAACTGGTGCGCAAGTGGCTTGGGACCGTGGTGCCTTACACGGACAATTTCTTTGCGGCGCTGAACTCGGCTGTGTTCAGCGACGGCTCCTTCTGCTATGTGCCTAAGGGCGTACGGTGCCCGGTGGAGCTGTCCACATACTTCCGGATTAATGCAGCGGACACAGGGCAGTTCGAGCGGACGCTCATCATTGCCGACGAAGGGGCTTACGTCAGCTACCTGGAAGGGTGTACGGCGCCGAGGCGCGACACGAATCAGCTTCACGCAGCGGTCGTCGAGCTGATCGCTCTCGACAACGCGGAGATCCGTTATTCGACGGTTCAGAACTGGTATCCGGGCGATAGGGAAGGTCGCGGAGGGATTTACAACTTCGTGACCAAGCGGGGCAAGTGCCTTGGCAAGAACTCCAAGATCTCGTGGACCCAGCTGGAGACGGGTTCTGCGATTACCTGGAAGTACCCCAGCTGCATCCTGATCGGGGAGAACTCCGTGGGTGAGTTCTACTCGGTGGCGATCACCACCAACCGGCAACAAGCTGACACTGGCACAAAGATGATCCACATCGGCAAGAACACCCGGAGCACTATCGTTTCCAAGGGGATCGCCGCGGGCTACGGACAGAATACTTACCGGGGTCTGGTGAAGATTCTCAAAGGGGCGGAAAACGCTCGGAATTTCTCTCAATGCGACTCGTTGCTGATCGGGGACAAGTGCGGGGCACACACCTTCCCGTATCTCGAAGTGCGTAATCCCACGGCGCGGGTCGAGCACGAGGCCACGACTTCTCGCATTGGCGAGGAACAGATCTTTTATTGCCGCCAGCGCGGTCTATCGACCGAGGAAGCGGTCTCGATGATTGTTAACGGGTTCTGCAAGGAAGTGATCCGCAAACTGCCCATGGAGTTTGCGGTAGAAGCGCAGAAGCTATTGAGCATTCAGTTGGAAGGGAGCGTGGGTTGATGAGTGAACCGATTTTAGTGGTGCGCGATCTGCGAGCCTGTGTGAACGGCAAGCCGATCCTCAAGGGCGTGGATCTGACGGTATACCCGGGCCAGGTCCATGCCATCATGGGTCCCAATGGCTCAGGCAAGAGCACACTGGCGCAGGTCCTGGCCGGACATGAAATCTACGAGGTAACCGGGGGCGAGGCGATCTACTGTGGGAAGAACTTGCTCGAAATGAAACCGGAGGAGCGCGCCAGGGAAGGGGTCTTCCTGGCCTTTCAATACCCGGTCGAGATTCCGGGCCTGAACAACATGGAGTTCCTGCGCGCGGCTTTGAATGCCATCCGGAAGCATCGAGGGCTGGAAGAGATCGATGCGTTTGACTTCCTGAACCTGGTCCAGGAACGCGCGCGGCGGTTGGGTATCAGCGAAGAACTGCTGAATCGCTCGCTGAATGTCGGTTTCTCAGGAGGGGAGAAGAAGCGTAACGAGATTCTCCAACTGTCGATTCTCGAGCCCAGGCTGGCCATTCTCGATGAAACCGACTCGGGATTGGACATCGATGCGCTGAAAGCGGTCGCAGAGGGCGTCAACACCATGCGTAGTCCCGAGCGAGCGTTTATCGTGGTGACGCACTATCAGCGGCTGCTCAACTACGTGGTGCCGGATGTCGTGCACATCATGTACGACGGACGGATCGTCCAATCAGGCGGTAAGGAGTTGGCTGAAGAGCTGGAGCGGCGAGGCTACAGTTGGCTGGAGGAAACGGTAGGGAGCGCTCGATGAAGTCTAGCACGACAGTGCAGGTGCCCGAACTTGTGGCCAAGCTTGGCGAGGGACCGGACTGGTTAGCAGAGCGGCGGCAGGCAGCGTTCGAGCGATTCCGGGCGCTGGGTTTCCCCACAACGCGTGACGAGGCATGGCGTTACACGAACGTCAGTCCAATTGCCCGTACGCACTTCCGCAGTGCGGAGCCTGACTGGGCACGCGCGGTCTCTCTCCTGGAACGAGCGTGGGTGGGAGAGTCTGCAGTCCGGCTGGTGCTGGTCGATGGGAGATACGTCGAGTCCCTGTCGCGCATGCCGCAGCAGTCGGGCGTGCGAGCGATGAGCTTGCAGAGGGCGATCGAACAGAACCCGGAGCTTGTGCGAGCCGAATTGGCGCGCCTGGCGGTCTTCGACAATCACGCTTTTACGGCGTGGAACACGGCTTGCTTCGCCGATGGGGCGGTGGTGATCGTCGAGCCGGGCCGGGTGTTGGACGGTGCGGTGCACATTCTCCATCTATCCACTGGGGGCTCCGAGCCGGTCGTGAGCCATCCTCGCGTGCTAGTGCTTGCGGGTCGGCAATCGCAGTTCGCCGTTGTCGAGGAGTACCTGGGGCCAGACGGGCAGGTTTATCTGGCTAACGCGGTGACGGAAATTGTTTGCGCCGATGGGGCCGTCGTTGAGCATTACAAACTCGAGCGGGAAGCACAGCAGGCCTATCACGTTGCGGCCATCTGGGCACGGCTCGGTCGTGATAGTCAGTTCACCTCCCACTTGGTGGGCCTGGGTTCGGCTCTGAGCCGACACGACGTAGTTGTCATTCTGGCCGGTCCGGGATCGGAAGCGGTGCTCAACGGGCTGTATTTGGTCGACGGCCAGCGTCACGCGGATTATCAGACCCTGCTGCACCACGTGGCTCCCCATTGCCAAAGCCGCGAAGACTATAAGGGGATCCTGGCAGGGGCCGGTACAGGGGTGTTCAATGGCAAAATCCGCGTCGAGCCCGCTGCGCAGAAGACCGACGCGATCCAGCACAACAAGAACCTGTTGCTTTCGCGCGAAGCCACGATCAACACAAAGCCGCAACTAGAGATCTACGCCGACGACGTGCGTTGCACGCACGGGGCAACGGTGGGGCAGCTCGAAGAGGAGCAGCTGTTTTATCTCCAGTCGCGAGGCATGTCGGCAGAGGAGGCGAAGGCGGCTTTGGTGGTTGCATTCGCTGGGGAAGTTGTGGAGCGTTTCCGGCTGGCGCCGTTGCGCGCGGCCGTGAAAGGGTACATCGGAGAAGTGGCGAGGACGCTATGAACGCGACGTCCGTGACGGGACTCGACGTTGAAGTCATCCGCAAGGATTTCCCGATCCTCCATCAGACAGTTCACGGCAAGCCTTTAGCTTACTTGGACAACGCGGCGACGACGCAAAAGCCCCGCGTGGTCATCGATGCCATCCGCCAGTATTACGAGTCGGAAAACGCCAACATCCACCGTGGAGTGCATTACCTGAGTGAGCGGGCTACCGCCGATTACGAGCGGGCGCGTTCGGTGGTCCGGGCTTTTCTGAATGCCCGAGATTCAGCCGAGATCATCTTCGTACGGGGCACGACCGAGGCGATCAATCTGGTGGCCGCTACGTATGGCCGGACGCACCTCCAGCCCGGCGACGAAGTCCTGATCACCGCCATGGAGCACCACTCGAATATAGTGCCCTGGCAGATGATCTGCGAGGAACGCGGCGCGCGGCTCCGCGTGGTTCCCATCAACGATCACGGTGAGTTAATCATCGAGGAATTTGAAAAGCTGCTGAGTGCAAGGACTCGGCTAGCGGCCATCACTCACGTTTCGAACGCACTGGGAACCGTCAATCCGGTGCAAGAGCTGGTGCGGCTCTGTCATGCCCACGGCGTGCCGGTATTGATCGACGGCGCCCAAGCGGTCGCTCACTTGCGCGTAGACGTCCAGGCTTTAGGATGCGACTTCTACGCCTTCTCTGGGCACAAAGTCTATGGTCCGACCGGTATCGGTGTACTGTACGGGCGCAAGGAGCTGTTAGAGCGCATGCCTCCGTATCAGGGCGGGGGAGACATGATTCGCTCGGTCAGTTTCGAGCGCACGTTGTATGCCGATCCTCCGTATCGCTTCGAAGCGGGGACTCCGCACATTGCTGGGGCTATTGGCTTGGCGGCGGCCATCGAGTACCTGACGGGGCTGGGAATAGAGCAGGTACATGCTTGGGAGAGCCAGCTTGTGCGCTACGGCGTGGAGCAGCTCGCACAAATTCCTGGGCTTCGCTTGATCGGTACGCCGAGAGAGCGTGCTGCAGTCATCTCGTTCGTGCTGGACGGTGTGCACGCCCATGACGTGGGCACGGTCTTGGACCTGGAGGGCATAGCTGTCCGGGCAGGGCATCACTGTGCCCAGCCGGTGATGCAACGGTACGGTGTGCCAGCGACGGTGAGGGCATCACTAGCGGTGTACAATCGGCTGGAGGAGATCGACCGGCTCGTCATGGCGGTGCGAAAGGCGAAGGAGCTGCTCGGCTAGATGCCCACGCTGGAGGAGCTGTACCAGCAAGTGATCCTGGACCACAGCAAGCGCCCCCGCAACTTCGGCGCTTTGCCGGAGGCAACCCACCAGGCCGAGGGCCACAACCCGCTCTGCGGCGATCGCGTAAAGTTATACCTTCGTGTGAAGGGCGACCGGATCGAAGGGGCGGCCTTCGAGGGGTCCGGGTGCGCCATTTCTACTGCCTCGGCCTCCATGTTGACCGAGGCCGTCCGCGGCAAGACCCTGGCGGAAGCCGAACAGTTATTCGATGCGTTCCATAGGCTAGTGACCGGTGAGCCCTTGAGCCTCTCGGAAAAGGCGGCCCTGGGCAAGTTGGCAGCGTTCTCGGGCGTTTCCCAGTTTCCGATTCGTGTCAAGTGTGCTTCGCTGGCTTGGCACACGTTGCGGGCTGCGCTCGAAGGGGGCGAACAGGTCGTGACGACCGAGTGACGCCGTTAGCTGGGAACGGGGAGCAAGGAGGCAACGGCAGATGGCGACCGATCTAAGAGAACGCGTAATCGAGGTTTTGCGAACCATCTACGATCCGGAGATCCCGGTCAACATTTACGATCTGGGCTTAATCTACGAAGTTTCTACTGACGATCAAGGGGCGGTCTACATCAAGATGACCCTGACCGCTCCGGCTTGTCCCATTGCTGGCTCGCTGCCTGGGTACGTCGAGAGTCGTGTGCGCGAGATCGAAGGGGTCAAAGATGTGAAGGTGGAATTGACTTGGGATCCACCTTGGAGCCCGGAGCGGATGTCCGAGGCGGCGAAGTTGCGGTTGGGTTTATTGTGACCCGGCAGTTCCTCGCTCACGGCCTACTTTTGGCAGGTAGGTTCGCAGTAGGCGCAGCTCAGGTTGCGGGATGAGTTCGACACGTGGCAGCTGCGGGGGAACACGCCATACCTGTCCCTGACGGCAGGGCTGGTTCATTATCATTCCCTCGCCACGTACGAGAACCAGTAGCTGATCCCGGTCAGCTAACCCCGGGAGGGTGCATGGTTGTTGAAGCTCCCAGAGTTCCGTGACGAAATACGGGCATGCCGCAAGCTGCCACGCGTTTAGGCCTATCGGAACGGGTTGGGAAGGACCTGGATGTGGCTGCCCACTGGCCACGGCGACCGCCTCGTCCAGGTGTAGCGGCCGGGGGCGCCCGTAGTCGTACAGGCGGAATGTGACGTCCGTGTTCTGCTGGATCTCACACAAGACCAGATTCGGACCGATGGCGTGAACGGTGCCCGCAGGGACGAAAAAGGTATCGCCGGCACGCGCAGGCTTCCAGTCGAGCAAAAATTCGATTTCGCCGCTCAGAGCAGCTTCTCGCATACGCTCAGGGCTGATGGGCTCCCGGAAACCCAGCCCGATTACAGCTCCCGGTCCGGCTCTCAGCACGAACCACATTTCGGTTTTCCCTGCAGGGTAGCCGAATCGTGGCGCTTGAGCATCGTCGGGATGAACCTGCACCGAGAGCCGCTCGGAAGTGAAGATGAACTTGATCAGGATTTCGTGGGCTGGGAACCACACTTCTCCGATCTTCCGGTCGGAGTTGGGGAACCACGGCTCCAGCTCCGTGGATCCCCAAATTTTTTCGTGAAACGTGGGCGGAAGTAGCTCCAGTTGCACGTTCACGCCAGCAAGGACTCGACGAATTTCTGGATCCGGTCCAAGCCACGCTCTAGCTCGTTCATGGAGGTGGCGTAAGAAATCCGGATATGCTGTGTCGTGCCGAATGCTTCGCCCGGCACCACCGCCACGTGGGCGTGCTTGAGGAGCTGTTCGGTGAAGTCCAGCGAAGATTGGATGCCGTTGCGGCCGAAGACGGCACTCACGTTCGGATAAGCGTAAAATGCCCCCTTCGGCTCCACCATCTTCAGGCCCGGGATCTGCTTGATGCGCTGGACTACGTAATCCCGGCGCCGGCGATACTCGGCCAGCATTTGGTAGACGGAATCTTGCGGTCCGCGCAAGGCTTCGATGGCCGCCTTCTGGGCGATCGAGGTCGGGTTCGATGTGCTGTGGCTCTGGAGTTCCTGGGCGGCTTTGATGACCTCCTTAGGCCCCAGGCCGAAACCGATTCGCCAGCCGGTCATCGAATACGTCTTCGAAAGCGAGCCCACAACCAGCACGTTCTCTTTTGCTCCAGGCAAGGCGGCTACTGAGAACGGCTCGCCATCATAGACGAACTTGTCGTAGCACTCATCGGTCATCAGCCAGATGCCGTGCTTGAGGGTCAGGTGGTGGATGCGTGCGAACTCTTCTTTATCGACCACGGCCCCGCTCGGATTACACGGCGAGTTGATGATCACCAGCTTGGTGCGGGGCGTGATGTGCTTTTCGATCATCGCGGCGGTGATGGCGAAGCCCTCATCCTCGTCGGTGTCCACATAGACGATC
>JAUQPO010000187.1 GCA_030550335.1 Acidobacteriota bacterium | reverse complement strand
GGATCGGGCTGCGCACATGCTACCGCAGCCGCAACCCAGATGGCGAGTAGTACCGCCAGTGACAAGCGCAGCATGTGAGTGGATGAGCCGCTCCGGCTCGCTGTTAGACCCCCTGTAGAGGAACGCACGTCGTAGACCTCAGGTTGCGTTGCAGAGCTCGCCCACTGCGGCACGGTCCCACAGGTAGCTTACAATGACGAACGTGGATCCGGCACCCGTACCAGCTTCTCCGCAAACCGAGGCCAATACAGTTCCGCTGCTCCGTCAGTTGGGCGTGGTCAGCGCCACGGCACTGGTAGTCTCAAACATGATCGGCACCGGCATCTTCACCACCACCGGCTTTTTGGCCGGGGATCTGGGTAGCCCTGGGCTCGTGCTACTCATCTGGGTTGTAGGTGCCCTGTGCGCGCTGGCCGGGGCGTTTTGTTATTCGGAGCTCGGCGTAAACTTTCCTAGCTCCGGCGGTGAATATGTGTATCTGACGCGCGCCTTTGGGCCTGCCTGGGGCTTCATGACGGGATGGGTGTCTTTCTTCGCAGGCTTTTCCGCGCCCATCGCCGCGGCGGCTCTCGCCTTCGCGGACTACCTTGGCTACTTCTTTCCCTGGGCCAAACAGGAAAACGTGCGCTACGTATTGGGTTCCGGCACCTTCTCCCTGAAGCTAGGAGGAGCTCAGCTGGTCGCCTGCAGCCTGATCCTTCTGTTCACCGTGATGAATTTCTTTGGAGTTCGGCGGGTGGCGCGCGTCCAGAATGTGCTGACAAGCCTGAAGGTCCTGGTCTTGGTCGCCTTCATCGTACTTGGTCTCACGGCCGGCGATGGTAGCTGGGCCCACTTCGCCCAGCCAGCCCAGCGCACCTCGCATGCGCCACTGGCCGCCCAATTTGCCGTCAGCCTGTTCTTCATCTACGTAGGCTATAGCGGGTGGAACGCCGCGACTTACGTGGCGGAAGAACTGAAACGGCCCGCCCGGACGCTGCCGATTGCGCTCGCCCTCGGGACACTGCTTGTGGCCGTTCTTTACGTGGGTCTGAACATCGTGTTTATTTACGCCGCACCCCTGGAACAGATGAAAGGTGTGCTCGCGGTAGGATCGTTCGCCGCCTCCAAGCTGTTCGGCCCCAGTGTCGCCGGCTTGTTCAGTGCCTTGATGGCAGTCTCGTTGATGTCCACCGTCAATGCGATGGTGACGATCGGGCCACGAGTCTATTACGCCATGGCCAAGAACAAAGCATTCTTCCCGGTGGCGGCCTATGTCAGCCCACGATGGCACACGCCTGTGGTGGCGATCGCGTGTCAGGGCCTGTGCGCGATGTTGATGACTGCCACTCCTTTCGCCCAGCTGTTTTTCTACATCGGCATCACGCTAAATTTCTTCGCCGCCTTGGCGGTGGCATCGCTGTTCAAGTTCCGCCGGCAAGCTGGTTGGCAGCGGCTCAGCGTGGTGAACTTCGCTTACCCACTCGTGCCGCTGTTTTTCCTGGTGGTGAGCCTGTGGATGTTCATTTTCGGGATCACCTTACAGCCGGTGGTCTGCGCAGTGTCCTTGCTGACGGTAGCCACCGGCGCCCTGGCCTACCACTTGTGGTTGAAGCGGCGGGCCGTCGCCATCGCATAGCCGGTATCTGAGGTTGGCGCCAATGCCCGAAATTCTGAGTGGGAAAGAGGTCCAGCAAGCTATTCTTCACCAACTCCAACCAAGAATCGCCTCGTTTCGGGAATCGACAGGCCGCCCTCCGGGTCTGGCGGTCATCCTGGTAGGTCACAACCCGGCTTCGCAGATCTACGTGCGGAATAAGGTGAAAGCCTGCCAGGAATTGGGCATCTATAGCGAGCAGTACAATCCCCCGGAAACGACTACGACCGAAGACGTGGTGCAACTGGTCGAGTCGTTGAATCGGCGACCGGACATCGACGGTATCCTCGTCCAGATGCCTCTACCAGCGCAAGTAGATGCCCAGCGGGTCATTCTGACGATCGACCCAGCAAAGGATGTCGATGGCTTCCACCCTTACAACCTCGGCCAACTGGTATCGGGACGGCCTGGACTCCGCCCCTGCACCCCGGCAGGCATCATGCGCTTGCTGGAACACTACCGTATTCCTGTGGCCGGGAAAAAGGCCGTGGTCATCGGCCGGAGCGACATCGTGGGTAAACCCATGGCCCTAATGTTGCTCCATGCGCATGCGACCGTGACCATTTGTCACTCGCGCACTGCGGATCTGGCGGCCGAGGCCCGGCAAGCCGATTTGCTGGTGGTCGCGGCTGGAAAGCCAGCGCTAGTGACCGCCGAGTTCATTAAACCAGGAGCAGTGGTCGTCGACGTAGGCATCAACCGTGTGACAGATCGCGCACGGGTAGAAGAGCTTTTCGGGGATGATCCGGACAAGCTGACGAGTTTCGAGAAGACTGGCTCTGTTTTGGTCGGCGATGTGCACCCACGCGACGTCCGTCAGAGGGCCGGTGCCTACACTCCCGTCCCCGGTGGTGTTGGCCCGCTGACCATTGCCATGCTGATGGCGAACACTGTGGAGGCTGCTGAAAGGAGGCTTTGCAAGTGCTCCGCGTCGGGCTCACTGGCGGGTTGGCAACAGGGAAGTCCTACGTAGGAGATTTGCTCGCCAAGCGCGGCTGCTACGTAATTCGCGCCGACCAGCTGGGCCACCAGGTGCTGGCTCCCGGCGGCCCAGCCTACCAGCCGGTGATCCAAGAGTTCGGTGTCGGTATCCTGAAAGAGGACGGCACGATTGATCGCCGCAAACTCGCCGCCGAGGTGTTCCGCGATCCTGCTCGAGTGCAGAAACTGAATGCATTGGTGCACCCGCACGTGATCGCGTTAGAGGAGGAACTCCTGGCTCAGTACGCCGAGCAACACCCGCACGGGATCGCGGTGGTCGAGGCAGCCATCCTCATCGAGACCGGCTCCTATCGGCGCTTCCACAAACTGATCGTGACATACTGCCGGCCAGAACAACAGTTGGAGCGAGCCCTGGAGCGAGGCATGAGCCTGGAGGAAGCTCAAGCGCGTCTGCGCTACCAGATGCCTATGGAAGAAAAGCTGCGGCTGGCGGACTTCGTGATCGACACCTCGGGGAGCTTCGAAGAAACCGAGCGGCAAGTGGAAGCCGTCTACGCAGAATTGCGGAGGTTAGCTGGATGAGAGGGCGAGCGTTATTACTGGCGGTCTTGCTGGTCCTAGGGTTTTTCTACTTCACCTCTGATCGTTTTCCTATGTGGGACCAATTGCGCAGCCGATGGTGGTCGGGCGCACGGAGTGAAGACTCAGGGCGCCCACTGTGGTTCGGTCCCTCCAGCGCCCGTTCGGCAGGCCTCACGCAGGACGAACTCAACAACATCGAGATTTACAAAATGGCCCGTGAAGCAACGGTCAATATCACCAGCACCGTCTACCGGCGGGGGTTCTTTTTTGAGATCTACCCGAGTCGTGAGACCGGCTCCGGTTTCTTCATCAATGAGGACGGCCTGATCCTCACCAACAATCACGTGATCTCCGGGCGCGCGCCCCACATTCAGGTCACGCTGGCCGATCATAGCCAGTACACCGCAGAAGTGTTGGTCCGAGACCCAGCCAACGACCTGGCCCTCATCAAAATCAACCCGCGCAAAAAGACCCCGTTCTTGCGGCTTGGGGATTCCGACAAGGTCCAGGTGGGGCAGAAAGTATTGGCTATCGGAAACCCATTCGGCCTAGAGGGCACGCTGACCACGGGCGTAGTAAGCTCACTCGGTCGAACCATTCGGGATGAGGAGGGCAACGAGCTCGAGGGAATGATCCAGACCGACGCTGCCATTAACCCCGGTAACAGCGGTGGACCGTTGCTGGATTCTCAAGGCTATGTCATTGGCGTGAACACGGCGATTTACGGGCCCGGTGGAAACATCGGCATCGGCTTCGCCATGCCCATCAATACCGCCAAGCGCTTACTGGAAGACTATCGTGCTGGCAGGCGTTTTGGCCGGCCTGTGTTGGGTGTTCGTGGAACGCCTGTGTACGGTGACCTGGCAGAAGCCCTGGGGCTGCCTCGCCAAGGCGGATTCCTGATCTACGAGGTGTTCCGAGGCTCTCCAGCTTGGCGTGCGGGCCTTCGGGGTGCAACCCGGTGGGTGGTTGTGGGCAACTACGAGGTGGGCATTGGTGGGGATCTGATCATGGCCATCGATGGTCAGCGCCTGGACCAACCCGATGCGCTCCAGCGGATTCTGCGCCGCCATCGACCTGGCGACGTGGTGGAGCTGACAATATTCCGTGACGGCCAGGTACGCAAAGTGAAGGTGACCCTAGCCGCGGCGGAGGATTTCCGCTGACCCGCCGCCTCACTGGGCAGAGCTTAATCGGGTTCACCGCACGATCTGAGTGCGTAACTGTCGTCGCTCTCGTGCTGTCTGCTTCCCGGCCAGACAATAAGGCCCGCACAAATTTTTTCAGTCCCCCAAGGCTCAGGAATATGGCCCCGGTGTATTGTGGCTGCCGCGCGAGGCGTAGCGTGAACACTTCACCTCTATGCAAGGCGACGTCGACGGCCTCACCAAAGAGCTAAATGACCTGGGAGGCAGCCCGCTCATTCAATCTTCTGGCGACGATGACATCGAGAGCCTGTCGATCGCTTTCGAGTTGTGACCTACCTCTGCTGTACCGTGAAGGACCCGGCGTGACGCTGCTCAAGACATCCGTGAATGGATCCTTTTCGAAATCACTTTCGGGCTCCCCAGATTTGCTCCAATTGTGCCAGAATGCGCGAATGACATGCCTATGAGCCGAGTTACGTCAGGTTTAGTTCGTGGTACCGCGTTGGTGTTGTTCGTAGCTAGCGCGCCCAGTGCCCGTCCCGAAGATCAAGTGAGCATTACGGGTGAGCTCAAGCTGTGGCACAAGGTCACGTTAACCGTCCGGGGTCCGCACGCCCGGGAGACTGACAACAACCCCAATCCGTTCACGGACTACCGCTTCGAGGTCACATTCACTCACGAATCCGGCCAACCCAGTTACGTCGTACCGGGGTACTTTGCGGCCGACGGCCAGGCGGCAGAGACCTCAGCCACTGCAGGAGATTGCTGGCGCGTACATTTCCGACCGGACAAAACCGGCCTATGGCGTTACCGGGTGAGCTTTATCCAAGGCAAGCATGCGGCATTGGACCGCTCGGTGCGAGGTACGGCCGTCAGACCTCCGGATGGACTGGAAGGTACGTTCAAGATTGGGCCAACAGACAAGCGCCCACCGGACTTCCGTGCACGAGGCCGGCTGCGTTACGTGGGCAAACGCTACCTGCAGTTTGCCGGCAATGGAGAGTACTTCCTCAAGGCGGGGGCGGACGCGCCGGAAACCTTCTTGGCCTACCGGGACTTTGACGGCACGTTGCCCGGCAAGGCTCCCCTGAAGACTTGGGGGCCCCACGTACGGGACTGGCGACCTGGTGACCCTGTGTGGAAAGGTGACCGCGGCAAGGGGATCATCGGTGCATTGAACTACCTGGCTTCCAAAGGCCTGAACGCGGTTTCGTTCATCCCGTACAACGCCGGAGGCGACGGCGACAATGTGTGGCCGTTCGTCGATCGCAATGACAAGCTCCACTATGACGTATCCAAGCTCGAGCAGTGGGGCATCGTCTTCGACCACGCCCAGAACTTGGGCTTGTTCCTTCACTTCAAGCTGCAGGAGACGGAAATGGACGACGAGCGTATGGGTGTGGAGCGTAAGCCCGTGCGAGTACCGGAAGCGCTGGACGGAGGAGCTCTGGGCCCTGAACGCAAGCTCTACTGTCGCGAACTGGTTGCGCGATTCGGTCACGCGCTTGCACTCAACTGGAATATTGGCGAGGAGAACACACAAACGACCGAGGAACAGCTTGCCATGGCGGCGTATCTCCGCGAGGTGGATCCCTACGACCACCCGATCGTGGTCCACACCTATCCGAACGATCAAGAGCGTGTTTATACGCCATTGCTAGGTAAGCCGGAGTTCACGGGCGTTTCGCTGCAAAACCCGTGGAACCAAGTGCACCGGAGGACGCTCCACTGGATTGAGGCTTCAGCTCGGGCGGGTCACCCGTGGGTCGTGGCCAATGACGAACAGAATCCGGCGCAGTACGGCGTGCCTCCCGATCCTGGCTACCAGGGCTTCCAAGGGCAAGACCGTGAAGGCAAGCCAGTAGGCTACACGCATCACGACATACGCAAGTACACACTCTGGGGCAATCTCATGGCAGGAGGTGCAGGGGTCGAGTACTACTTCGGCTACCTGTTGCCTCAGAACGATCTTGAAGCCGAGGACTACCGCAGCCGCGATCAGAGCTGGACTTACTGCGGGATTGCCCTCGAGTTTTTCCGTCAGCACAAGATCCCGTTCTGGGAGATGCGCAACGCCGATGAACTGGTTGGTAACACTCAGCGTTCCAACACGCGGTATTGCTTTGCGAAGCCCGGCGAGCTGTACCTGGTTTACCTGCCTGAAGGCGGCACTGCGGAGCTGGACCTCAGCGGAGTGCGCGGGGCTTTTCAGGTTTTGTGGTTTAATCCACGGCTCGGCGGGCCACTTCGGAGGGGCACTGTCCGGCGGGTCGTGGGTGGGGGTAAGGTGAGTCTAGGCCAGCCACCCAATGACCCCGACCAGGATTGGTTAGTGGTGATCCGACGCTAAGAGCTGCGCTGGTTCCAATTTTTGCGGTCCCAGCGTGTAGAGTACAAGGCCATGGCTGAGCTGGTCCTCTCGGGAATGCTCGCGGGCCTAGGGATCCTCTGGAAAGTGCTGGCCCCGTGCCGAAAGTTGTCCGATGCGGCTGAACTGACTGCTCAACCCGTCAACGCCGATCTAGCGATGGCCCGACAGGCATCGACCGGCGTCGTGTGGACAACAGCCTTGGCTGTAATCTTGGTCTGGAGCGGAGGCTACCTAGGCACACTGAAATACTCCGTGTGGCTGGTGGCGCTCGCCTTGCAGGCTGGTGCGGGATTGATTGGAATCAAGAGAACCAGAGCCGCGTTCACCCAAGCTAGTGCTACCGTCGGCCGATCAGGCGATCGGGCCTGGATTGAACCTCTCGAG
>JAUQPO010000186.1 GCA_030550335.1 Acidobacteriota bacterium | reverse complement strand
GCAAAGGGCGGTTTGAAGAGGTCACTGCCAGGAGCGGCATCGCTCGGCTCAGCCGTCGCATGGCGGGCTATAGCCCAGCGCTCTACGACTTCGACAACGACGGCTGGAAAGACCTATTCGTGTCCCGTGGTCACGTACAGTCGCCGCTCATGAGCAGGTACGTGGAAATCGACCAGCACAATGTTGTCTTCCGAAACTTGGGTGACGGGAAATTCGAAGCACTCGTCGAGCAGGCTGGCTTCACTGGCTTGCCCGCCCGACGACACCGGGGATCTGCGCACGGCGATCTTGACGGGGATGGGAGGGTAGATGTGGTGGTCTCGGCGTTACGCGCACCCGCGGAACTTTGGTGGAATCGAAGCCCAGGCCGACACCACTGGCTGGCCGTCGAGTTAGAGGGGACGCGTAGCAATCGCGACGGGATCGGAGCCGTGATCAAGCTCACCGCTTCTCGCGGCACTCAGTACAACCTCAAGACGACAGCTGTCGGTTACGCCTCGTCCAGCGCTACGCCGGTGTATTTTGGGCTCGGAGCAGAAACAAAGGCTGCGATCGAGGTGTTTTGGCCTTCGGGCGTGCATCAACGTGTGGGAGAGGTCCAGGCTGACCAGTTGATCCGCGTCAAAGAGCCCGCTGGGGCTTCTCCGCAGGTTACTCAGAACCAGGACGGGCCGAAAGCTCAGAATCCGCGAAAATAATGGCTGGAACGGGGGGAGTGTGCCAGAACATCCAGCTGGCCGGTGGGTCCAGTGGACCTTTGCACGGTCCATGCCGCGCTTTGAGCTAAACCGGAAGCAGGTGGGCAAGGCTCTTTAACCCCTGCAGGCTGCGAAAATCCTCATGAAATTGGCGCGTCTTCGGGATGCGAGGTCGCAGTCCACTTAGTCCTATCCCGGTTGGTTGACACCGGTCCGCCACATCCGTACGGTAACTGTTTTGGCTGCAGCTCATGGGTGGTTGTCCCGGAGGATTGCGCATTGTTGCGGGCCGCCCGGGGAATCCTGTTCAGGGCGTGCTTCGAGGAGATTCTGGCGAGAACCGGCGACCGGCGCGTGCCGGCAATGAGCGGCCACTGGTTTTAGCGAAAAACCGCGCGGAGGTGTGGGGTGTATAGCAGAGTCGCCCGATAGTCCCGTGTGAGAGGTGAGCGTGAGAAACATTTCAGTTTCGTCACCTCGTTGTCCAACTGGTCAGGATCGCACCTAGCCCGCGATGCGAAGCGGATCTCCACTGGGTAAACGACTAAGAGATTCCCTAGCGGGATTTTGCAAGGGGAACCTCCAAGGCTCTGAGGCGACCGGGACCGCCTTCCGAAGCCAACCTTCATGAAGAGCGGGCCGGCCCTCGCCCCCTGATCGAACCACCTTCTGGTGGATGGACTTCGGTTACCCAAACTGGGGACAAAGTGAGATAAGGGGAGCGTGGAGAGTCACATATTCGAGTACCGGATGGCGAGGGTCAACATGGTGAAAGATCGTAAAGCCGAGGTCACCCCGGGACTGGTTGGCAGGCCAGCCACCGCTTTGCCTATTCACGCCGACATCTGAGCTGCAGTGTGGCGTGCCTCCGAAATCTTCTTCGAAAGCGGGGCACGGCAGCGCGTGAATGCGCCCGTGGGCTGAGTCAGACTGCTTTGGATGGCAGGTGTTTGGTAAATGTGTTAGGAAGTGCAACCGATTGCGGCCACGCTTAGCGGGCGAGCTGCAGGCGAGGTGGGGACCGCCCGGAGGTGCAGTAGTGCCGTAGGGCACCACCGGAGGGTATGGTCCCGGCGGAGCTGAGGCGTAGACGGGCTGCGAGCGCTTTGTAGCGTGCAACGACTTGAAGTGTAACGATGGGTAGAACCATTACCAGGACACGCGTCGCTTTTGGTTTGTTTGAAGTTGATTTAGAGCGGCGCCAGCTGCATAAAAACGGAATCCGGCTCAAGCTCCAGCACCAGCCGTTCGAGATCCTTGTGGCGTTACTGGAACGTCCGGGTCAAATCGTCACCCGCGAAGAGCTGCAGCAGCGCTTGTGGCCAGGAGAGACCGGTGACGTAAGGCGCAAGCTGAACAAGGCAGTCAACAAGCTGCGTAGCGTGCTGGGCGACTCTCCCGACCGGCCGCTGTTCATTGAGACAGTTCCACGCGTGGGCTACCGCTTCATCGCGCCTGTGCGGATCAGCGAGCCAGAGTCGGTCACGAGCACTGATGTGGCGGCTCCAGTTTTGCTCCAGGAGGCTGTTCAGCCTGCCAAGACTCGCAGGGTGGGTTGGCGGCGTTGGGTGGTCTTAGGCCTGGTAGTGATCGCAGGGTTAGCCTTCGCCATGACCTGGTTCCATCCAGCTCCTGTGCCTCAGGTCGAAGCTCTGCGCCAGCTAACGGCCGATGGCCGCGAGAAACGTGGCCGGATCGTCTTCCACGGTGGCTACTTGTACTTCACTGAGGTCGCGATGGAGCGTGCGTGGGCGGCGCGTGTGCCCGCAAAGGGCGGGCAGGTGGAGGTCCTCCCAATTGACCCCGTGGTCGGGAGCGAAGTTTCTTTGTTGGACGTCCACCCGCAGACGGGGCAGCTCTTGCTGAAACAAGGGCCAAGTCCGGAGACGCAGCAGGCTGAGGGCGCGGTGTGGCTGGCGGATCTGACCGGCCGGCTCAAACGTTTGAGCGATCTGGTGGTGCAGGACGCTCAATGGTCGCCCGATGGTCAGCGCCTGGCTTATTTTTCCGGCGACGGGCTGTATGTGGCGGGCAGTAGGGGGGAAAACCCACGCAGGGTGGTCGAGCACCCGGGCCTGAAAGGTGCCCTGAGCTGGGCACCGGATTCGCGCCGGCTCCGGTTTTGGTCGGCGTATCCGGACTTTCAGTACTCTCGCATTTGGGAGGTTGACCTCGACCGGAGAACGCTTCGTCCCCTGTTGGTCGATTGGCCGTTCAAGCAGCAGTTCGGAGTTTGGCTTCCGGGCACGCGATATTTTCTTTTCACTTCACCGTCCGATTACCAACTCTGGGTACGGGTCGAAGGGCGGTGGAAGCGACCCCGAGAACCCGTACGGTTGACGGCCAGTAGCATTCGTTTCCGGGTGGCTTGTGCAGGAGATTCTCCTACGGAGCTGTACGTCATCGGAGAGTCCTGTCAGGGAGAATTGCTGCTGTGGGACGAAAGCCGCCGGCATTTCAGGGTCATTTTTCCTGGCTTGTCCGCTGACCAGCTACACTTTACCCGGGACGGACAGTGGGTGACTTACGTTAGCTACCCAGAAGGGGACGTATGGCGCTGCCGAAGCGATGGCTCGCAGCGGTTGCAGCTCACTTTCCCACCGCTTCAGACTTATCTACCCCGTTACTCGCCCGATGGGACGCGAATCGCATTCATGGGGCGGCGTCCTGGCGGCAGATGGAAGATCATGATCGTCTCCGCCAACGGAGGTATTCCAGAGACGCTCTTGCCGGGGCCGGGTCCGGAAGCCGACCCTAACTGGTCACCTGATGGCAGCCGCATTGTGTTCGCTCCATTCCCTTGGGAGGTGCCAGCGGATCGCTCTGGAATATTCATCGTGGATGTGGCGCGGCGGCGAGCCCAATTTATCCAGGGTTCCCAAGGCCTGTATTCGCCCCGGTGGTCGCCGGACGGGCGGTACTTGGTAGCGTTGTCGAGCCAAGGCAAGCCTTGGCTGTATGAGTTTGGGGTAAACCGGTGGAGGCAACTCACCGACTTTCAGGGTGGATTTCCTGCCTGGTCTGAGGATAGTCGCCACGTGTACCTCTTCCACGCTTTCACATCGGAAAAGGGCATCTATAGAGTCGCGGTCCCAGAGGGGACCGTCGAGCAAGTAGTGAGTCTGAAGGGGATCAGCGTGGGCGGGCTGGAGGGTCCGTATGGGCTGTCGTTAGCCCCTGGCAGCGCTCCTGTTATTCTCCGGGACACCAGCCGGCAGGAGCTGTATGCGGTCCGGTTACGAGTCCCTTGGGTGTCCATCCAGAGTTCCCAGTTAACCGATTGAAAACCGACTTACTCGGGCTACCAGTTCCTAGCGGGTGTCCTAGCGCTTGACTCCGGGCCCCGAACGTGATACATGAGAGTATGATTTGCAGCCCATTCGGGAACGCGCTGCAAACCCGAGGGCCGCGTGCAACGGATGAGGCAAGGTGATCCCGCCGCATTTGGCTGTTGATGAGCAGGGTGTGCGGCTAAGTGGCTATGCGACGGGGAGGGACGTTCAAGCTCTGGATTAACCCCTGACTCGCCCAGCAAGCGGGCGCAAGCAACACCAGCTGGCACTAAGCGGGTGAGCCCAAGCGGGCCACCCGCAATTTTTTAGCGAGCGAACGGCCGTAACTTAACGAACCCCGGGGTATGCTTGCGCATAGGGATGGGCTCTTGCCTGTCGGATCCAGGCGCGCGCCCTTACTCCCATACGTTGCGGGGCGCCTTGGCGCTTGACGGTTGTAGCCCGCGCTCCGAGGTTGGACTCGGCATTCAAAGTGAACTCAGCCCTGGCGAACCATTAGCCTGAGTGAGCTTGCCGGGCACGGGGTTTGCACATAGCAAACCCCGGTGTCAACTGAGACCACCCCTGACGCCCGCTGGGCGGAGCTCTCAGTTTGAGCTCCGCCCTGGGGGGAGGACTAAGCTGAGCCTTTCCGTGGCCTGGCATGAGCCCTGGCCGGTCACTCCCACACGACGACTTCGTGCTCATAGATACGCTCCAGGTCGAGCTTTACCCAAGTGCCCATCCGCTCAAACCTGGTATCCCGCTGCGCTACCAGCAACTTTGCGCTCTTGGGTTGAACGTCTGCACGCAGCTCTACCTCGATCCGGAAGGGACCTACTGGAAGGATCTCGTGAGCTGGCGCGCGCCAGGCCCCTGTCCCGGACAGATTCACCAGGTGAAGGATAACGCGGCCAGGTTGGTGGTACAGCTCGCAGTTCAGTAAGCCAATCCCCTCCACCCGGAGAGGGACGCGATCTCGCGCAGCCCAGCGCACCAGGTTGGCCAGGATTAAACCGTGGTCTGGCAGATAATCCATGGCGAACAAGCGGTCGAGATCTGCCGCCAGGTAGGCGCAGCGGCCACCTTCAGGAAGTTCCCGTAAGACCAAGGCTGGGATATCGGTTTTGTCGATTTCTGGCCAAGCCGTCTCAGGAGGATACACCGGGAATGGTGGGATGTAGGTTAGCGGTACCACAGTGTCTGCAACGGGCTGAACGACGTTGATCTGTCCACCGAAGGCGATGGCATCGGTGGCTTCCAGTCCCCGGAGCACGGGGTGCCGCAGTTGCGCCACCGACCTGGGCTCGGGGCGATTCGGCCCGTCCACTTCGGGTCCTACCGGTGGGTCCAGCCGCAGATAGCTATGATCACGCCCGGCCCAAGTGTCGCCCGAAGTGACTCTCCCCAGGCGTTTCCCGCTAAAGTGAATACCCAGCAAGGCCGCCAAGGCGAAGTCCTCTTGCGGTTCACCCCAACGATCGCACAAGCCGGTATCGCCGGTCGCGATCAGCCCTCCCCCATTTCGCACGAAGGCTTCGATCGCCTCCAGATGGGGAGGCTCGAGAATCGCCACGTTGGGAAGGATCAACACGGCCAGCCTGGCGGCGTCCCGGGCGATGTGGTCGACGTGAACAGGAATGTAGGGGATGCGGGCCCGAACGAGGGCCTGGATGAATCCGTAATAGGGCATTCCGACTTTCTCAAACGCCCGATCACGCCCGTAAAAGTCCGCTGTGCGTTGCGAGTAGACGATGCCGACCGTGGCCAGCGGTTCCCGTCGCACGAGGTAGGTTGCGTTTCTCTCGTGCCACTCCAATAAGTCCGTGGCGATGTGAAACTGTCGGCGATCCCACTGGTAGGCTCCCACGTGGTGCCACCAAGGTTGGATCCCACCGGCAAATCCGGCCACCATCCACATGCGCGCCTCGGCCGGCACCGCGGAAGCTTTACGAAATGTCGGTGCTCTCTGGTACATGGCCATGCTTTCCGGGAGCAGTTTTTCCCAACCCAGCAAGCCGTGCATACGCTTGCCGAGCTCCGCGTTGCCTTGGAACCCTATGCTTGGAGTACGGCCTTGCTCGTCCAACAGGATCAGTTCCGCGCGTTCGCAGATCCGCTTCAAATCCCGGAATCGTGCACCTTGGCTTACCCAATCCCCTCCGACCATCCCAATCCACAGGCAGTCTGGGCCTCCCGCTTCCTGGCATACCCGGTTGTTCCGGTCCCAGATGGCCAGGCGACGCTCGTAGCTCCACTCGATCCACTCGCGGTAGCGAGGATCCGACCAGTCGGGCCGCGCCGGCAGGTCCTTCCCCGTAGCTTCACGGAATCGCGCGCGGCTGTAAGGACAGTAGCAGATCTGATTCCGATCGAGCCCACTCCAGCTATTGTCGGCGAAACCCTCTGGTTTGGCCCACGCTATGAGCTCCCGCAGGATTTGGGGCAAGTATTCCTCGTAGTACGGGCCATCGATGCAGGTTAGGTAGAGGTCACCCGCACGGTAGGGCTTGCCCTGTGCGTCGACGGCGAACCAATCCGGGTGAGCCCGGTAGAAGGTTTCATGAGCCCGGTTCGAATCCATGCGCGCCAGCACCACCAGACCGTCTTCATGAGCTGCGCGCACTAGCTCGCCGTACAGATCGCGCTGGCCCAGGAATCGCGAACGGTAGTGCAATGGGTGAGCAGTTGGGTAGTAGGCGATGATGCCACCTGCGTTGATGATAACCCCTTGAACTCTGGTCCGACGCCAATGCTGCCTCCACCAAGCTATGTCGTAATGGCGAGGATCCACTTCGTTGATATTCGTCTGGCCCCAGCGGATGGTGCGACGGTACCAGGGTTGTGGATCCCTGTGGGTCTGCGAAGAAACTTCGGCGGTGCCCAGTACGAGTAGTCCAGCCAAGCTCCTGGCCAGCTCCCTCCGCGTCGGCCCACGATCCTCCGCGCTCTGTTGAGCATTCAGTCTTCCCATCCTGTGTTGCCTCGATGGCGGGTGTCGTGGAGCCAGTATAGCGTCTTAGGATTTGCTCGGGCGAAAAGCACAGGAGGCCGTATGGGCGAGGCTTCGGGCGGGACCAGACCAGTTCAGCGCACGTGTGGGCCCTTGGGCGGTGCTCAACTCCA
>JAUQPO010000185.1 GCA_030550335.1 Acidobacteriota bacterium | reverse complement strand
GCTCAATTTACGGAAGCACTTCCAAGCGATTGTGTCCGCCGAGGACGTGCGACGTGGCAAGCCCGATCCGGAAGTATTCCTCCTCGCCGCGGCCCGGTTAGGTGTTCCGCCGAACCGCTGCATCGTCGTGGAGGATGCGCCCGCAGGGTTGGAGGCGGCCCGCCGTGCAGGCATGAAAGCCATTGGCGTCGGCCGGGCTGACAATCACCTCCAGGCCGACTTGTTGGTGGAATCCTTAGACCAACTGCCCGAAGATGCGTTCGAGCGGTTACTGGAACCCGCCCAGATGGGCAGTTAGCCTTTTTGGAGTGCTCGCCAGGCGGTGCTAGCCAGGATCACCCCACCACCCAGTAACGCCAGACCTGCGGGTCTTTCTCCATGAGCCCACCAGCTCCACACAGGGTTGAGCGCCGGCTCGGCTAGCAAGAGCAATGAGGCCTCCAAAGCTCCTACACGGCGCATGCCTCGAGTCAAAAGCACATAGGCCAGGCCGATTTGGAAAACTCCGAGGTAGCCGAGCACCCACCAGTCGGCCAGCCGGCCCTGGACAGGAAAACAGAACGGCAACGCGATGGCACAAGCGAGCGTATTGCCCCAGACAACTGTTCCCATGCCCGCTCCTGGCTGAGAGCGGCTTTCGAACCATCTGATACCCGCCAGGGTCAACGCCCAGGTGACGCCCGAAGCCAACGCCACGAGGTTTCCTTCAAAAGGCCGAGGGGCCGTGCGTAAAGGTTGCTGCTGAGCCAAGAAGAACAGACTCAAGCCCGTGACCACCAGGGCGACGAAAGGCCAGTCTCTGGCTCGCAGCCGCTCGCCGAGCAACCACGGGCCCAGCAGCAATAAGTACAAAGGGGCGGTGTCTTGAAGGAAGATGGCGTGCGCGGAGGTCGTCCACTTGTTCGCCAGCACGAATAGGATCAGCGTGGCGGCGTAAGTCGCTGCCGTGGCCAGCAGCAAGGGCTGCAGCTTCATTGCCTGTTTGCGGAAAAGGCCCCATAGAATCATTGCGGCGATGGCCGAGCGGAAGCCTGCCACCTGCCACGCGTTGAGAGTTGTAGCCTTAATCGCCGCCCCGCCGGTGGAAAACAGTAGGGCTGCACCCAGCAGTTGCAGACGTGCGAAGATCAGTCCTCCTGATCCGGTCCCGTGCTTCATCGGTTTCGTTTTTGTGGAGCGCACCACACTCGCGAGTTGCTTCACTCGTGGATGATCCGTTGGATCTTGCCCGTTACGAAGAACAACATCGAGAGCGACAACAGCGGCATGATGCCGACGAGGACGAACACCGGACGGAACGAGTACTGATCCGCAAGGTAGCCCACCAAGAACGTGAACAGGATCGAACCGATACCCGCACCGGTCCCAGAGAGACCTGACACCGAAGCGACCAAGCGCGGTGGGACCAGGTCCGCAGGCAACGTCAGCGTGTTGACCGAGTACCCGTAGAAAGAGAGCAACGCCACGCTGGAAAGCAGCAACGCCACCAAATCCGATTCGACCAACCCGACACCGATGCTCGCCGTCATGGTCAAGCCCGTCACGAGCATGACTGTCTTGCGGGCGCGGTTGACTTCCCAGCCACGCTGGATGAGCCGGCCAGAAGCAGCTCCTCCTAAAAGCGTGGCAAAGATAGTGGGGAGAAAAGCGATCCAAAGATTGTTGCGAATATCCTCCATGCTGTAGCCACGCTCGTCGGCGAAGTATTTCGGCAGCCACTGGATGTAGAACCACAATATGCAATCGGAAAAGAACCGGACCATGAACACGCCCCACACCTGGCGGTATCGCAGCAAAGCTGCCCACTCGCGGAACATCTGCCCAAGCGTCATGGGAGGCTGTCTGGATTCGCGACCCACCTCTCGCTCGATCTCCGCCAGTTCCTCAGCGGTGATCAACCAGTGTTTCCGGGGTGGATGATAGAACCACAGCCACAACGGCAACCATAGGAAACCAAGGAGCCCAGTCAGGACAAAGGCCCACCGCCAGCCAAACCACAGGATTAGCTGCGCAATGAAAATCGGCGCGAGCATTGCCCCCACACCAGAGCCGCAGGAAAACCACGCCACACCTAACCCGCGCAGCCGAGCCGGGAACCACTCGGACACGGCCTTCACTGAGACTGGCCAGTTGCCCGCTTCCCCTAGACCTAACAGGAAGCGGAAAACGCTAAGGCTGAACACGCCGCGCGAAAGCGCGCACAAAATGTCCGCGACGGACCAAAAGACCATGATGAGCACGAAGCCCATCTTGGTCCCAACCAGATCGATCAAGCGCCCGGTCAGGAGCTGACCGATCGTGTAAGCGGCCGTGAAAGCATTGTTGATGATCGCCACGTCTCGGTTCGACAAGCCAAACTCGCGAACGATATCCGGCGTGGCCACAGCAAGCGTTTGCCGGTCCAGGTAGTTGATCAGGGTTGCGAGGAACAGAACCGAAGCAATCCACCACTTGAGGTTGCGCAGACCACGACGCTGTTTCATGGCTACCACTATTCCCGTTCACCCAGTTTCCGCGCGCTCGAGCTTTCTTCGGCCAACAATCACCAGGAGGACTCGGACCAGTTGCTAGCGTGGCGAGGCAAACAACCCGAAACCCGGCCGGACAGCGCGGGTGGCGATATCCTCGATGGCGTCAGGATCGCCCTCGGCAGGCCCGTACCAAACGCTCCCACCAAAAGTCGTGATGAAAATCTTGTCCGGGTCCCTGGGATCGGGAATGACCCTGTGCCCCCACTTGAAGTTGTATCCCGGGATCCGGCGCCAGGTGCGGCCACCATCGTCAGAGCGCCAGGCGGAAGACTCGAATCCAGCAGCGTAAATCACCCCGTTCCGCGGATCGATGGTGACATCGTAGACATGCTGGTCGCGATCGAACACATTGCGCCAGCTCAGCCCACCATCGGTGGAGAGAAAAATCCCGCCATCGCGGGCTCCCTCGGGAGTACGCCGGCCCCACACGGCCAGGTAGAGCCGCTTGGGATCTTTCGGATCGACCGCCAGTCCGTTTGGCCCGTTGACCCCCGCGGGTAAAGGCAGGCGCGTCCATGTCTCGGCACCATCAGTGGAGCGATACAACGCCCCGTCGTTGGGGTTGTTATAGCTGCCGTCCTCGCTCCGCCGGGCCACGATCAGATACAGCGTTCCGGTGGTGTCGCGGACCAACCGCCAAGCGAATGGCTCCTGGCCCTCAAGCCCGCGGTTTTTGAGGGTCCAGGTCCGTCCACCGTCGACGGATTTATACACCCCACGCCCAAAGCCCGCCACATACAGGACCCGGGCTTCCACCGGGCTTGTAGGGTCGACAAGGATATGTGTAGCAGCTGTCGGGTCCATGCCCATGCTACTGACCTTCCACGTACGCCCGCCATCCTCGCTGATGCACACTCCCCCTTCGTAGGTCGACGGGGATTGGTTGCGCCACATCTTCGGACGGGGCAAGTCATGGACCCGGCTCATGACTCCCCACACGCGCCCACGCACTTGAGGATCGAACTCGATCCAGTAAGTGGTGTTCCACCAGCGACGCGGCACCCCATCAATGGAACTGACCCAGCTAAGGCCTCCGTCTTCGCTCCGGAAAAGCCCTATGTCGGTATAGGTAATGAACATCCGGTTTGGCGCGAATGGGTCAAAGTGCACACCATAGCAAGTGGTTACGTCGAGCCCCGTGGAGACCCAACCACCCGACGAGCTGCGCTGGGAATACACTGCATGCCAGGTTTTCCCGCCATCGGTGGTACGTAGCGTTCGACCGTAGTCGGTGGCATAACAAATCTCCGGATGGTTCGGAGCCACACCCAAGTCCAACGGATTTCCCGACCAGCGTGGACCGAAGCGCTCGGTCAGCCACGCATCACGGATGTTCGGCGCAGGCTCGTCGGCTTCTCGCCACACCAGTTCCCAGTGTTGCCCGCGATCGACGGTCTTGGCGACACCAAACCAGCGCTTGCCGCCTTGCTCCCAGTTGCGGTAGGACACATAGGCCACGTCAGCGTTCCACTGGCTCGTGGCGATGGCTTGGAAGACGGCGGGAACCGGGGAAGCCGATCGCCAGCTCTGACCCACGTCCTCACTGATGAACACGCCCTTACCGGTGATCCCATAAATGACCAATGGGCCTCCCGCTTTTGGGAAACCGGCCGAGACGTCTATGAAATCTTCGGTTCCAGCAGGAAGCTTGCCATCTCGCCATTGACCGCCTCGAGACAGGCCCAGGAAACGCCGACCCACCACGTAAAGCGTGCGTTGTTGGCGAGGAGATCGGGGGTCAATATGGATCTCCACTGCATCCTCGGGCAAGGAGCGCACCCGCTGCCAGCTGACACCGTAGTCGCGGGAGATGTGCAGGGCGGACCCCCAACTCGCGTACAGCACGCGCGAATCTTCGGGGTCTACGGCCAGAGCCCGAACCCGGGGAGCCGGACCGGTAGCGGTATCGAAGTTTAGGCTCGCGTGATCGTCAGGCATTCGTATTCGAACGATGGTCTTAGGGTCGGGCACGATCAAGTGCCAGGTTTTGCCCGCATCAGTGCTACGCCACAGCCCTGTCCCCAAGACGTAGATTGTGTTCCGGTCGCGTGGATCGAACACGAAGCCAAAACTGCGCCCGGCGAGATTGAACATTCGCCAGCTCTTGCCACCGTTTTCAGTCAGGTAGGAGCCGGTCATATCGCAGGCTACAAGCACCCAGTTCGGGTCATGAGGGCTGATGGTGGGGATGAATTGGGCGCCTCCACCCCCTGGACCCAAGATGGTCCAACGAGGAGAGCCAGGAAAGGCCAGGCTCACACAGGCACCCAGCATTGACCAGATCAAAGCCGAAGCGGGACTGGTTTTCCTCATCGCGCCGTCCCCAGCATCCTATCACGTGAGGTCCCGGTGACGGACAGCGCAGATTGAGTCCGGCTGCTGCCGCCACACCGTCCAGGCGGAGGCCAGATAATAGAAGGTGGATCTCTTAATTCGGAGCTCGGAGTTGAGTTCAGCCATCAGCCCGGTAGCCGGCACGCATACCCGTGTGTTGGTTATCGGCGCCACTCACATCCTCTACAACACCGCCCAGCAGGCTTTAGAAAACGATGGCTGCAGTCTCGCGCATACCGAAACGCTGGAGCAAGCCTTCCCGCTCTTACACAGCGGCCGGTGGGACGTCGTCCTCGCCTGCCTGGGATCTGAACTGAACGAAGACGACATCGGACGGCTATTGCAATTCTGGCCCGAAATTCCCGTTGTGGTCCTTACTGCGGCGCCTTCCGTGCAAAACGCCGTGCGGTGGGTCAAACGTGGAGCGTTCGATTATCTGGACGCTCAATCCCCTCCTGAGCAGATCGCTGCAACGGTGCGAGCTGCGGCTAGTGAAGCCCGTCTGCGCCGACAGTCTATGGTTGCCGGCGATTCCTTTGACGAGCTGCTGCGGTCGGTGGACCTGGTGGGCCAGGCGCCAGCCATGCAAAGAGTGCTGGAACAGGTTGAGGCACTCGCCGCCGGCGACTTTCCCATGCTGATCGTTGGGGCTCGCGGCACTGGTAAGGAGATGCTCGCCCGGGTGATCCACGCGCGCAGTGTCCGAGCTCCGATGCCGTTTCTGGTCACCCGCTGTGGCCTGATCGCAGATGATTGGCTGGCTGAGGACCTGTTCGGGCGCGAGATCCCAGGGAACCCAGGAGCGATCCAGAAGGGCCGGCTGGAGTTGGCCGACGGTGGGACGCTATTCGTGGACGAAATCGGCGAGGCAGGTCCTGAACTACAGCAACGCCTTTGCCAGCTAGCTCGGGACCGGGAAATCCAGCGCTTAGGCTCAAAGCTTCGCACGTCGGTCAATGTCCGTCTGATCGCGGCCTCGAGCCGGCCATTGGAGCCAGAGGTGAAGGCAGGGAAGTTCGACCGGGAGCTGTATCAGCTACTGACTGCCGCTACGGTCCATCTGCCCCGCCTCTGTGAACGTCGCGAAGACATCCCGTTGCTGGTTCATCACTTCCTTCGGAAACACGCCCAGGCCATGAACCGTCCCGTTCCGGAAATTTCCGAGAGTGCGATGCGGCTCCTGCTAGAGTACGACTGGCCTGGCAACGTACGCGAGCTCGACAACGCCATCGAGCGCGCCATGCTTATGCGGCCCCGAGGCCCACTTCAACCCGGCGACTTCCCGTTCCAGGTCGGTTCCTCGCGGGAGAACCTGCTCCCCCTGCGCGAAGTGGAGCGTCTGCACATCTTACGCGTACTAGAACACGTCCACGGGAATATCTCTGAGGCCGCCCGAATTCTACAAATTGACCGGACCACACTGTACAACAAGCTGCGCGCTTACGGACTGAGGTGAGTTGCGGGTAAGTTTCCTGAGACCTCAGTTCAGCACCCTGAGCGGTGGACCTTGCTAGCCTGTCACTCCGCTAACGGCGCTCGGAACCCCGCACCATCGGCACGAACCGCACTGGGATCAGCCTCTTGCGCCGCAACTTGCCATCCGGAAGCTTTTCGATCAGCACCAGCTCCTGATCCCAAGCAGTGCCTCCCACCGGGGCAATCAGCTTACCCCCGGGCTTCAATTGATTGATGAGCTCCTGGGGAACCTCTTCTGGAGCTGCCGTCAGCATGATCCGATCGAACGGTGCGGCTTCCGGCCACCCTTGGTACCCATCGCCCTGGCGGACCTTCACATTAGGGTACTTGGCTAGCCTCCGTCGAGCTTGCTCCGCGAGCTCCGGCACGATTTCAATCGTGTACACCTCTCGGGCCAGCTGAGCGAGGATTGCCGCCTGGTATCCGGAACCAGTCCCAATCTCGAGCACGGTGTGATGCTTTTTGACGTCCAGTTGCTCGGTCATATAGGCCACGATATAGGGCTGGGAAATGGTTTGCCCATAGCCAATCGGCAAGGGGTAATCCTCATAGGCGTGGGCCCAAAGCTCCTGCGGCACGAACAGGTGGCGCGGCACCTCTCGCATCGCGCGCAACACTTCGGGGGAGCGGACTCCCCGAGCGCGGATCTGCTCCTCCACCATCCGGTGGCGAGCCTCGGCGAAGGGATCGGGCTGCGCACATGCTACCGCAGCCGCAACCCAGATGGCGAGTAGTACCGCCAGTGACAAGCGCAGCATGTGAGTGGATGAGCCGCTCCGGCTCGCTGTTAGACCCCCTGTAGAGGAACGCA
>JAUQPO010000184.1 GCA_030550335.1 Acidobacteriota bacterium | reverse complement strand
CCCCACCCGGCGCGTCCGCACTACGACGTCTAGCCGGACCGTATCGCCCGGCCGAGCAAAGGGCGCGACTTTCTCCACAGGCGCTGCAACCTCACCCACGTTGCGGATGAAAGCAATTGCGGCGTCGTCACTCTCTTCCCCAACAGCAAATGTAGAACTCGCCCTGGGCGGGTTGGACAGCCGGCGCCACATTGGCACGCCGGTGTCGACCATCGCGGGAGTCGCGGCGAAGATATCCACGCTGACCGAGCCCTCGAGAAACTTCCGAACTTCGTTCAGTTGCGCCCAGTCTCGATTCACGTATGCCAAAGCAGAGTTGGCGCTCGCGAAACGATGGGAATGGACCTTGCCGTTGCGGTTGCCTGGATCCTTGGAGTCGACTAACGGCATGTGGCAATCCACACAGGTCTGTGGCTGTGGCGGGTAGTAAAACGACCGCGCCCCCTGGCCTGAAACCCCGCTAGCTTGCCAGTTATCGTACTCGTTCAAGCCTCGAACCCACCGGTAATGGTTGACCGGAACATCTAAGTGCACCTTGTGGCAGGCAGAGCAGAACTCCGAGGAGTTCCGCATGAAGGGTTTCATAAACGTTCGCCGATGTGGCTCAGGGTCCACGCGGGTAACGAAGCGATCGATCCAACGGATCCAGGGGTTTTCACTCGATGCGAGTACGTGTAAGGCAGGGTAAGCGATCGTGAAGTCAGCATTTCCCATCGTGCTGTGGACCCGAGTGATCGCATGACAGGACACGCAGCTTAAGCCCGCATGGGCTTCCGGTAAATGCAACAGCTCTCGGGCCGGGCGTTCAAACATGCCGCTGAACAGCAAGGCGTGGTCGTGACACCCAGCGCACCACTTGCTGGGTTGAACCCCCGCGATCTCTTGCATGTGCTCAATGGTCCGCCGGTAAAACTGATTGTTGAACGAAGCGAAGCGGTGGGCCGAGCTTTTCCACTGTTCGTAAATATCGCGGTGGCACTCGCCGCATTGCTCCGAGCCGAGGAAAAATTCACTAGGGATGAACCGATTCATAGGGGTGCGCGCCGAGGACGGCCAAAACGGTCCGCCTTTCCCAGCACCTTCTTCTTCCATCGACAAGGGAGGTAAAGGCGGATTGCGGATCTTAGCCGTGGCTGCGGACACATGCCGCAATTGGCCGACGAGCACGGCTCCTAACAGCCCCAGCACTAATACCCAAACCGGCAGCACCAGAGGTTTGAATCGGCCATGCCGCTGGGCGTACTGAGCAAGCCAGTTAGCTCCCCACGCAGCTGTGAGGATCGAGACCGCGATGTGGGTGATGAGGAGCCAGCGATAGGGCCGACTGGCCCCCGTGATTATCAGCGCTATCCCACTTGCAGATGTCAGCCCGATAAGGAGCCAGCCCAAGCTGAGCCTCGGGACTTTGTAGAACTGCCAAATACCCCAAGCGACGAAAACCAGACCTAGCAGGACGTGGAGCAGAACGTTGCCGATGTAAATGAAGGAAGCCTCGGCCGTCGAGGCCAAGTAGAGACTATTGGCCAACAGCCAAAGGCCACCAACGAGGAGTAAGAGTTCTCTCCTCCCCATCTTCGGTGGAATTAGATGCGAGAGCTTCTGCGGTCGGATGGGAGTGTTAGTCCACAGGCTCCGTTCAGCCCAATTTGCACCTGTTTAGCGTCCCGACGTGAGCAAAGGTCGCTTGTTTAAGCGTAACGCCGGCCGGGTATTGTACTCCCGCAGGTATCGTTGGTGCTCCGGGTCTGAAGGGTACCCCTCGGTTTCTGAGTAAGGATAGCCGCTCATCCGCTGGTACGGCAACGGCTCCACCGACCAGCTGTACATCGTGTTCGGATCCTGATCCTTCACCCATCCGTGGACGACGAGCAAGAACGTACGCGTCCAGCCGTTGGGCAGTCCAGGCAACCTGGCGGGAAACTCCAGCCGGAGTTCATCGCCGCTTCCCATGATGACCATGCGGTCGTCGACCTCCTGGAGCAGTTCGTCGACACGGCCGTAGCGAGTGTACATACCGGGCGTCTGATCCCAAGGAGCCTCAAGACTGAGCCGCTCGTACAGGAACAGCTGAGGCTGGCGTCCAGATGGGTGGCGGAAAATCTGACTCCAACCTCGGAAGCGCAACTCGGCTAGTGCCGGCTCTAACTCGTGAACACGCAGAGGCACGTCTGAGCGATGCTCGCCGATGAACACCTCATCCCAATACAGCCGCATATTAGTGGTCAGCCGAACAGCAGGTTTTGACCGGTCCAGCAACTGCTGCAACTCGATGACAATCGGACGCGGCGAGCCCGAGGGCACACCAGCACTTTCGAAGACCGTTCGCCACCGGCCGGCACGCTCCCATACCTCGACCCGCGGAAATTGGAGTCCCCCAGCCCTCTGATGGCTTAGACCCAAGTAAGTACTGCCATCGGCCCAATCCGTCCAACCATGCAGGACCAACAATGCCCGTTCGACCGGCAGGCCTGGCGAGAACTCGAGTTCGAGGGTGTGGGCTTGAGCTACGCCTGGCCGAGGCGCTAATGGCAGCCGGTCGGCGTAACGCTGATCCCGCTGGCGGAGCAGTTCCAGAACATCACCACCTGGGATCAGCGCGGCCTTGCGGGGGTAATGCTTAGTGCCAATCGGATACAACCTCAGCGGGGGGAACGGTGGCAAACGGAATTGTTGGTTGGTGTAGATTTCCACCGACGCAGGGTGATCGACAACAAGCAGCTTCACCCGATCGATATAAGCCACCTCCGCCAACTCTTGCGTCAGCCGCACCTCGTACCTTCCCAACCGCGGTTGAGGCAGACCTGCAGGAAAAAGCATCGCTTCGACGGAGTTCGGCACGAAGAAGCCGGAGCCACTCCGGACACCCAGTGGAGCCACACCCAAAATGTCGCCTACAAATTGGAACCTTGTCCCATCCCAAGCCCACACGATCGGGCAAGAGCCCGAGATGCGCTCCTGCTCCACGTAATGGTAGTGGCGCCGAGCCGCTTGTTGGGTACTGTTTTGGACCAGACCGTTTGGCCACGTCACACGGATGGCATCCACCTGACGATACGTCCGTAAGCCGAAGTGGAGGGGCAAGCCTTGGTAGAGTTGTTTCTGGTACAACAGTCCCGCTTTGACCTCGACGACAGCTCGAGTGGCGGAGCGCAAGGCCTTCCGCCCCTCCAGCCCAACATGTAACCAGTTTCCCGCCGAGCGCGTACGATTGCGCCACCAAACCAGCTCGCGGCCCGTGGCGGCAAGTAGATCTACCTTCCCATCCAGATCAAGGTCTACGGCCCCCACAATCTGGCCCTCGATGCGGCGAGACTCAACCGGCTGGAACCTTCTGCCACCAACATTACGAAAGAACCCCGAAGGCGTCGCCACATCCACTACACCCCGATTGTCGAAATCCCCGGCGGCCACAGACGTCGCTTTGCCCAAGCTCGTGATTTCGTACTCTCCCCGGCGGTTCCAAGCGATGCCGCACTGCCTCCCGTCGCCCCACAGTAGGTCAAGCCAGCCATCGTTATCGAAATCGACCACCGCGAGCGCCCGAGCACCCTGGGGCAAGGCGGTTACCGGGACCTTCTCGAAGCGCTCGATCAGTAAATCCCGATACAAGACGGCTGGACCGTGCTCGTACGTCACGATCAAGTCCGTCCCCCTGCTGTCCGGGACCAATTGATAGATCAGTGCGCTGGTCACCGCCCGCTCCTCGAAAGGAAACCAGGTGGTGACGTCTTGAAATCCTGAGGGCCAGGCGTTCCGGAATAACCGGTGCCGCCTGCCCAGTAAGAACAAGTCGAGGTCGTTATCGTGGTCGTAATCTAGCCAAACTGCTGTGACGTAGAAGTCGCCAGGCAATTTTACATCCGCCGGTTCAAAGGCTCGACCCTGCCGTACGAACAGTCCAGCTCCCAGCCTACCTAGCACGCACAGATCCAACAGCCCATCGTTGGTGAAATCGCCAGGAACCAATGCGTGGATCTGGCCAAGCTTTGGCTGCAATTCACCGAGTGGCCGGCCCGCAGGGCTGTATAGAACCACCCGATCCCCGGAAGCCGCAGTCAGCAGAAGTCGACCTGTGACCGTATCGTTCAACACAGCGACTGGGCCAGTCACCGGGTAGCGCCGAACGGGTACGAAGGACAATTCAACGGGAGCGGGGACTGCAGCCGGTTCCACCGGTTCGTAAATCTCGGCGTACACGCTCCAATTGGTATCCTCGGGAACGGGTGCCGTCTTCTGCCGCTCCCTCAACTCTTTGAACATCTGCAAGTGCCGTTCGGCTAGTTCCTTAGCCCCTTGTTGCCGGTAGATGTTGAAAAGCTGGAAGTGTGGAGCTGCCAGGTGCGGATCTAGCCGAGCTGCGGTCTCGAATTCCCGAATCGCTTCCTCCAACCGTCCCTCCGAGCGGTACAAGGTGCCCAGATTGTAATGAGAGATCGGCTCGTCCGGCACCAGCCGTATCAGCTGTTCGAATTGCTCCCGGGCCAGATCCAGTTGCCCCATGTTTTTGTAGTGGATGCCCAGGTTGAACCATGTGTGGGGCAGCGACGGGTCCTCCTGCTGTACTTTCTGCAGCTGACTGATGGCTTCCTCTACGCGCCCGGCCCGCAGCAAGGCTAGCGCATAGTTCAACCGGTCCACTGCGGAGTCCGGAGCGAGCTCAAGGGCTTTTCGAAAAGCCTCCACAGCCTGGTGACTGGTTCCAGGGTTTTCGTAGAAAGCCTTCCCGAGGCTGCGCCAGCGTTGCAGCTGCTCTCGACGGAGCGCATCCGTCTGTGCTCCCGGTAACCACAAAACGACAAGCACCACCGCGCCAAGCGTAGCAATCCAGACCCATCTCAGTCGCATATTCCTAATTCCAATAACACCGGGCCCCAGCCCACTCTTCCCACTGGAGTTGGACTCCAGCCCGGCGTCTCAATGCCAAGCTCCAATGGCTCTTTGCCATGCGTATGCCGCGCCCCGGCGTGGAGACGCCGTACAATGAAAAGTCCGTGAGTTCCCCTCCGCCATCGACCACCCGATTCCGCGACCGCGCCGAGGTGCTCGACTTTCTGCTCGAGGTCTCTGAGGTCGCCTCCTCGACTCTGGACCTGGACGAGCTGCTCAGGACCATTGCAACGATTGTCCGGCGGGTGGTCCCCTACGAGCTGTTCTCGATTTTGCTGTACAGCGAAAAGAAACGTGGTCTACGCGTCCGGTTTGCCATTGGTCACCCCCACCGGATCACACAGGAGCTGGTTATCCCCTTGGACCAAGGCTTGACGGGCTGGGCAGCCAGCACCCGGCAACCCGTCATGGTGGGTGACGTGCGGGCGGACCCTCGGTACCTGCCTACGCTTGACGCCGTCCGATCCGAACTGGCTGTTCCGATGGTTGCCCGTGGCCGGCTGGTAGGCGTGATCGACTTGCAATCCACGCGCCTCAACGCATTCACCCAAGAAGATGCGGACCTGGTGCGGCTGATCGCCTCGCGGGTGGCCGTGGCCATCGACAATGCCCGCCTTTACCGCAAGATCCTGCGCCACAACCAAACGTTGCGGATTCTGACCGATCTTGCACACACCATCTCGTCCACACTCGATTTAGAGGACCTGCTGAACCGGGTCGCACACACACTCCGGAGACTCATCCAGTACGATGCCTTTACGTTGTACCTGATCGACGAGGCGAACAGGCTGTTGCGGAGCTGTTATACGCTCCGTTTCGACAACCAGACCTCCAGCGACCACATCCCACTCGACTACGGCGCATGCGGAGCTGCGCTGGCCTCCCGGAGACCGGTGAGAGTGGAGGACGTGCGTAGCGACCCTCGGTACGCGAGCTCTTTCCCAGCGTGCCGGTCCGAGATCGCCGTACCCTTGATTGCTTCCGACCGCGTCCTGGGGGTTCTGAACTTACAGAGCCAGCGCCTTGCCTATTTCAGCGAGAACCACGAACAGCTGTTGTGGTTAACAGCCCCTTTGCTGGCAAACGCCGTAGAAAATGCCCGCCTCTATGAGGAGGTCACCAGCCGGCAGCGCCGGTTGGAAGAAAATCTGAAAGCTGCCCGCGATCTGCAATCAGCATTGCTGTTGCGGGAGCCGCCACCTCTTCCGGGGCTTCAAGTCTCTGTACGAGCCCGGCCAGCCCAGGAAATCAGCGGAGATTTGTACGACTTTTTTGAACACCCTTCCGGAAATGTCATGATCGCGTTTGGAGACGTCAGCGGCAAGGGCGCAGCGGCAGCGCTGTATGGCGCGCTCGTCTCTGGTCTCTTGCGGATCCTCGCGCCTCGCCAGGACAGTCCCGCGCAGCTCATGCGGAGTTTGAACACTGCCTTAGCCGAGCGTAAGGTGGGTACCACGTACGTTACGTTGCTCATTATGTGCTGGTACCCGGAACGGCGTATGTTTACGCTCGCCAACGCCGGTGTCTTCCCGCCAATCGTGTGTCGCAAGGGGCAGATCGTTAAACACCGGGTCGAAGGGATTCCGTTAGGATTGTTGGATGATCGACACTACGATCAGATCACTCTTGCCGTCGAACCGGGCGATGTGATCTTTCTCTACTCGGACGGGATTCTGGAACAGCGCGATCCTCAAGGTCAGGAGTATGGTCGCGCCAAGATTTATCGGTTGCTCGAACGTGTTTGGGACCTGTCGGCCGACCAGATCGTCGAGGCCTTTTTCGAGGAGTTCGATCGGTTCCGGCAAGGTGCAGAGATCGTGGACGATCAGACCGTGATCGTGTTCAAAGTGCAGTAGACCGGATTTATGGATCCGCGTTTAACCTACCGGGACCATTCCCTCTACCTCGAAGACGTCCCGCTCGAGGAAGTGGCCGAGCGGGTAGGAACACCGTGCTACGTTTACTCGGCCACGTCGATCCTCGAACGCTATCGCACTTACGATGAGGCTTTCGGTTCGCTGCCGCACTTGATTTGCTACGCGGTCAAGGCCAATGGGAACGTGGCCATTTTGAAGCTTCTCGCGGAAGCCGGCGCAGGCTTTGACATCGTTTCCGGCGGAGAGCTGTACCGGGTGCTCGTTGCGGGTGCCGACCCTGCCCGTGTGGTTTTCTCCGGCGTAGGAAAGACCGCTGAGGAAATCGAGTACGCCTTGGAAGCGGGCATCCATAGTTTCAACTGCGAATCGCTGGGCGAGTTGGAGCTTGTCAACGCGCTGGCTGCTCGGCGA
>JAUQPO010000183.1:562-7238 GCA_030550335.1 Acidobacteriota bacterium | reverse complement strand
GACGCACGTGCCACAGGGATTTGTAACTGCCCTGCTTGGATGCGCAGGTCCTGCGCGGCGAGTGAACCGGCCAGCTGGTAACGCTCTTCACCTCCAAGGATGACACTCCCTTGGTAATCGATTTCCCCTCGGTCACCCAGTCGGTATGGGAACTGTAACCGTCCGGCCAGGTCGCGGGCTAACAGTCGCGCCGAGACGTTCATGCGAGCGACGGTCGAGGGGTACAGTGCTACGGTACCTTGTCCAGTAATCTGGGAACCGGCTGGTAGCTTGACGAGAAAGGCTGGCAAATCGATAGCACCTTGCCGCAGCTGCCACCGAGCCGAAAGAGCGATGGCTGGCCAGGAAGACTTTAGGGCCATCAAGCGGACCGGACCCGACCGTACCTCTCCCCAATAGGCATTGCTTTTCCAGTCGTAGCGAGCCTGTACGACCAGTTCGCGCGCTTCTAAATCGAGATCGAATCGCCGGTCGTTGAGGTAGAACGCGCCCTTTTGCGTTTCGAACCTGCGGGCTGCCAATCGCAACAAGATTTGGATCACGTCCTGGCGGGCTACAGGCCTCGGCGGGCGTGGGAGGTTGGTCGTCCCATCTTCGGCGACCTGGAGAGAAAACTCCGGCTTTTCCAAACGAATCCATTCCACGTTGAAATCGCGGCGCACCCATGACACCAGTCGCAGTTTCAGTTCTAGTCGCTCTGCGGAGAACAACGGCCGATGGTCAATGGGTTCGGTGCCGCGGAAGACGATCCCGCTAATGCGGAATTCCAAGCGGCGCGGATCAATGGTCAGGCTTTGGAACGTGAGCTTGCCCCCGGTGGCTGCGTAGGCTCGCGAGATCAAGGTTTGTCGCAGGCGTTCACGAAACCACTCGGACGGCAGGACCACGAACAGGAAGACAACCATCGACACGACAATGGCGATTCCGAGCAGGCCTGCGATACTGACCAAGACCCGTCGCCAGCTCACTGGAACGCCTCCTCGTGATACCGTATGCGCACCTGTTGCGCCGCCTCCTGCAGCCACTCGTTCAAAAGATCGTTCACCTTTCGTTGGGCCAGCGCCTCCTCGACCTCTTCGCGGATTTCGTCCAATGGCGGCAAGCGACCGGATGCATCCGTGGCTGCTCCCTTGGCCAGGTAGTCGTAGTAGTACCGCTCGACTTCGTCTGGAGTCACCGTCACGTTGGGTCGGAAACGGAATTCGACGAAGTCCATGATGGCTAGTTGCAGCGCGAGGGCCTCGCGCAGCTCGGCCTCAGTGATGCTGTATTCGGCTAGCGCCTTTTGGAACGCCGCGCCGTCAGGATAGCGCTGGCGGCGGATCTGCTCTAAGGCCCGATCGATCCGCTCCGGAGTCGGCAGAGGGTAACGGTTCAGTTCCATCTCGCGTTTGAGCAAGACCTGCTCGACGAGCCGCCTTGTGGCTTGACGCTTGGCCTCCGCGCCGACATCCACAGGTTCGCCGTTTAAGAACGCAGCAATGCGCAAGTGCCTGAGCACGTCGCTCTGGGTGATCACTGCCTGGTCTACGGTGGCCACGATCCGGTCGATCGTCACCCCGTTCAGTCCGGTGCCACAGGTGTAAATCGCGATGGTGAACACAGGCCAGCGCATTAGAATGTCTGCCCGAGCGAGAAGAAGAACTGGAATGGTCCCACCCGTTGGTCGGTCTTGATCCCTGTTCCTCCGATCAAGTCCTCGCGGGTGCCTTTGAACCCGAAAAACCGCGGCGCGTTGGGGCTAAAGGAGAAGTCAAGACGCACGGGCCCGATCGGCGTGCGGTAACGAAACCCTAGGCCGAACGCGTGAACTAGGTAGTCGAAGTCACGTTTATCCCGCTGGTGGAATCGCAGCGAGAAGCGGCTCATATCGGTGAACACATTTCCTGTATCGTGGAAGATCACCCCTCCCAGGCTATCTCCCACTAACGGGAACCTCAATTCCAGGTTATGCATGAGCACAGCGTTACCGCCCAGCGGGAAACCGGTTTCCAGGTCTCGCGGACCGGCTTGGTTATCTGGAAATCCCCGGTGCGAGGAGGCGCCGCCCGAGAAGAACCGTTCCGGTAACGGGATCGGTCGGGCACTCGGGTCCGCGGCGGTGTTACGAAGCCAGCCGATCATCACTGACTCCGCGAGAACGACGCCACCATTAAGGCGCTTGTAGACCGAATTTCGGCCGACCAAGCGAAAGTAGTCTGTCTGCGAGCCCAAGTACTTGGAGGCCAAGCCCACCTCCAGGGTGGTGTACACGCCCCGAGTGGTTTCGATGGGATCGTCGCGCCGGTCTCGGATAAAGCCCGTACTGAAAAAGCCTACTCGCGCTGCCTGCGCGTAAACTGGGATGAGTACTGGGTCAATCTTGAGCGTAGCCGGGTTCACGGTCACTCTGCGGTAGGCGAATCGCTGCTGCCAGGATAGGGCCCGGGAAATCTGCGAACTCAACAGTATGGATCCTTCCCAACGTGTGCCTTCGAAGGTGTTCACATCGCGCGAGTGGTCGTAGAGCGCCGTAACGGTCAGGCTGAGGCGTTCACTGCCTTTGAACTGCGGGGCAAAGTAGTTGAGCATCACGCGCCGGCGGATGTCCGAGAGGCGCGCTTGTAAGTTGGCCGTGTGAGCCACGCCGAACATGTTGGCGCGGCTGACCCCAAGGGATAGCCGTGGGCTGAATCCCGGGGCGCCTGTAGGGGAGTCGAAGTCCAGGACTCCGCGACCGATCCGAGCCACTTGCGCACCGAAGCCGACGTGGAACGAGTACCGGCTCGCCTCTTCGACCTCATGTAGAACGTTCCGGTACCGCTCTTGACCACTGGGGTTTTGGACAGCGATATTCACCCGCGCAAAGATGCCCAGGTCGTACAGCCGGCGCTGCGTCTCCGCCATGGCGCTCTGAGAAAGTGGCTGCCCCGGGCGCAAAAGAATGCGCCGGAAAACCATATCCGGATCACTCTGCTTAAGCCCGCTCACCACAACAGCTCGGACGAATTGCTGCGGCCCTTCGTGGATCCGCAGAGTCAAGTAGACCTGCCCGGCTTGCTCGCCCGGCTTGACGTTCCATTCAACGTTTGCTTCGTAGTACCCATTGTCGTAGTAGTAGGCCAGGACGTTGTCTCGATCAATCACCAGGTTGGCCTCGCTAAAAGGCTGGCCCGGGAGCGAGGCGAGGCGTCCCCACACCGCTGGCAGGTTTTCAGAGCTGGCTCCTTCGACCTCTAGTCCGGCGACTTTCCACTGCTCTCCTTCTTCAATTCGGATGACCACGGCCATGTTTTGCGGATTTCCACCGACACCGGTGCGCGTCTCCGCGCTCACTTTGACATCGCGGAACCCGTTTGCCTGGTACAGCGACCGGATGGCTTCCAAGTCTTGCTGGAGTAACCACCGGCTGAACCGGCCGCGGCGATAACGAAAGCGCGTTGCTGGCAAAATCTGTAGACGCTCGCGGATGGTCGTCTCGTCGAAATAACGGTGCCCTTGGATCTCCAGGCGCACCAACCGATAGCGGGGCCCGCGCTGGACCTGAAATTCAATGACTTCCAGATCACTACCTTCGCGCCGTCGCTGGTAGGTCACTTCGCAGTCAAAGTACCCCCGTGCCTGAAAGTGCTCGGCGATATTTCGTGCGCCTTCCACCAGCAGGTCCTCATCAAGGGACTGCTCCTGGTACACCGGGATCAGCCGCTCCAGCAAACCACGACTTAGACGCACCCCAGTGACCTCGATTCGGACCTTGGGGCCCTCCCGCACTTGGACGACGGGAACCACCACGCGCCGTTGCTGGTCGTAGAGAAGCTGCTCGAGTACGACCGAACTGAGCAGGCGCTGCTCTTTTTGCAGTGCTCTACGAATCCTTTCTAGCCCCGTGCGCGTGCGCCGCTCGTTGACGGCGTTGAATCCCGGCAGGAACCAGAAGCGTTCCCATCGGGTTTTGCGGGCCAGCTGGCGAGCGGTATCGGGCGGAACGCCTAGAATTTGCGGGTCTGTATAGCGCGCCCGGGGCCCTGGCTCGATCACAAACCGCAGGTGCACCTGATAGAACTCAGGATCGCGCGTCAACTCTGGGCGTATACGCGCCTCGAAGAACCCGTTTGCCCGCAACAGTCGTTGCAAGTTCTCTACAGCCCGGTCGACATCAGCTTCGTCGAAGCTGCGTCCGAGTTCCAGGCCGGTAGCGTAAATCAACTGGTTTCGCCCGGGCGGTGGCGGCACGCCCTCGACACTTACGCTCCCCACGAACCAGCTCGGGGTAGTGCGAACCACCAGCTCTACAGAGCCAGGATTGAGTGGCTGCGCATCGATGACGATGTCTCGGTACCGGCCAGTGGCGTAAAGACGGGTGATTGTTTCCCGGACCGCTTGGGCTTCGAGGCGATCGCCCTCTTGCAACGGCAGAATGGCCCTAAGCTCCTCCGCTGGCAATGGCTGTTTCGGCGGATCGAACTGAATGCGCGTAATCAGCTTTCCGCGGAATTCAGCCAGCGGATCTTGAGCCAAGGCGCTGGCTATCCATAGGGCTCCGCAGATCAGCGTGCCCGCACGCCCTCGGTTCACTAACCGCCATGATACCAGCCCAGATTGCTAGCATCGTCTTTAGCGCATGGCACCCGACGAACGACTCCGCTATTCCCGGCAGATCGTCTTCGAAAAAATCGGCGAGGCGGGGCAGGAACGGCTGACTCGTGCCCGGGTGGCCATCGTGGGCTGTGGCGCGTTGGGTACCACCCAAGCGGGCTTGTTGGCCCGTGCCGGCGTGGGTTTTCTCCGTCTGATCGATCGCGATTACGTGGAGCTGGTCAACCTGCACCGGCAGTGGCTATACGACGAGTCGATGGCAGCTGAGGCGTTGCCTAAGGCGATCGGTGCTGCCCGCCGGCTTCAGCAAATCAATAGTACGATCCGGATCGAGCCTGTGGTCGCCGATTTGACGCCTGGGAACGTCGACGAGCTCCTCGGTCAAGTGGACCTGATTCTGGACGGGACGGACAATTTCGAAACCCGGTACCTCATCAACGACTATGCCGTGCGTGAAAGCCGGCCATGGATCTATGGAGCTGCTCTGGGAAGCTACGGGTTGTTGATGCCCATCGTACCGGGCCATACCCCTTGTTTTCGGTGTGTGTACCCTGATCCGCCCGTAGGTGCTCAACCTACTTGTGAAACTGCTGGCGTGCTGAACACGGTTACGACCATAGTGGGCGCCCTGCAAGCCAACTTAGCCCTAAAGATCCTTGTTGGCGAGCCGGTAGCTGCAGAACTGGTGACGCTGGACGCATGGGAGGGATCTTTCCGACGAATCGTTCTGGGGCCTCCGCGAGCCGACTGCCCTTGCTGTGCCGAGCGGCACTTCCATTATCTGGAAGCTTCCCCCCGTGCCCCAATCACGTTATGTGGCCGCAACGCGGTTCAGATCCATGAACGCAATCGCCCCGTCCCGTTGCGCCAGCTGGCTCGCCAACTCGAACCCTTGGGCAAAGTGCTGGTGAACGACTTCGCACTTCGGTTTTTTGTTGACAGGTATGAAATCACCGTCTTTCCCGATGGACGGGCCATCATCAAGGGAACGACCGATCCTGGCTTAGCGCGCAGCTTATATGCGCGGTACGTCGGTAGTTGACCCACCTCGGAGGAAACCTCATGAAGATCGTGCTCATCGGGCCGATTGCAGTGAACGCACGCGAAAAGATCGAGGCCTTGCTGGAGCGTGAGCACGAAATTCTTTGCTTAGAAGATGAAAAGGATGCCGCACGTTACGGTGAACTGCTGGCCCAGGCCGATGCTATTGTCGGTTGGCCGTTGAGCGCCGAAGTGGTGGCGCTGGCGCGCAAGGTTCGGCTGATCCAGGTCATGGGCGCGGGGGTCGATGGCGTTCCTTTCGATCTCATCCCCAGCGGAGCGGTGGTGGCCAATACCTACCATCATGAACCTGCCATCGCCGAACACGTCCTAATGGCCATACTTGTACTCTGGCGGAGACCACACCTTTACGACGAGAGCTTGCGGCGTGGCGAGTGGCTGCACAGCTGCATTTGGGGGGAAGTACCCCAATTGGACGTGCTCGCAGGACGAATGCTGTTGGTGATAGGTGTGGGGCGGATCGGGCGGGCTGTAGCCCGTCTCGCCAAGGCGTTTCAGATGCGCGTGGTCGGTGTGACCGATCATGCGTCCGAAGACGCTGGCGCCTTCGATCAGCTGGTTCCGTACAACAGCCTTCACCAGGAGCTGCCGGCGGCGGACTTTGTGGTGGTTTGCTGTGCCTTGCGGCCTTCCACGCGAGGCTTGATCAACAGCGATGTGCTCGCGCGCATGAAACCGAGCGCGTTCCTGATCAACGTCGCTCGAGGGCCCGTCGTCGACGAGCGGGCCTTGTTTGAAGCACTCAGCCAGCGCAGGATCGCGGGAGCAGCAATCGACGTCTGGTACCAGTATCCTACCGATCCCGCGCAACCTTGCTGGCCTTCCCGCTACCCTTTCCACGAGCTTCCCAACGTGCTTATGACGCCGCACATTTCTGGCTGGAGCCGCTGTACACTCGAAGGCCGGATCCGAGACGTAGCCGAGAATCTGAACCGTTTAGCCGCCGGCCGCCCTCTGCTCAACGTTGTCTACCCACCCGGCGCGAAACCCGGAAACTGACGGCTTGATGGGCTTTGCAGGCAGTGCTTCGAAAAGCCTT
>JAUQPO010000183.1:0-552 GCA_030550335.1 Acidobacteriota bacterium | reverse complement strand
ATAGATTTCAGGATTTCCGGTAGCCGATCCTTGAGATCGCAGGCTTCGCGGGGATCGGTTTGCAGGTCGTAGAGCTCCTCTTCTCCGTTGTTCCAGAGGTACTTGAGACTGCCATCGAGCGCCGCCTTCCGGCAAACTTCCGCCCGCTTGTACCGCCAGAAGAGCTTGCGAGGGAACGGCTCGCGCGCCCCCATGAGTACAGGCGTTATGTCCACCCCATCGAACTTCACTCCTCGAGGAGCGGCCAGGCCCGCAGCAGCTAGGAAGGTGGGTAGGAGATCCATCGTGATGATGACCTGTTCGCAGATCCTTCCTTGTGGGAACCTTGCTGGCCACCGCATCAACGCCGGCACCCGTATGCCACCTTCCCAGAGCTGGCTCTTCCGGCCACGGAAAGGTTCGTTGCGGCTTAAGACGTAGCCTCCATTGTCGCTGAGGAATACCACCAGTGTGTTCTCCGCGGCGCCCATGCGGTCGAGTTGCTCCAACACGGCTCCAACCATTTGGTCCATCCGCTCGACCATCCGAGCGTAGGTCGCTCGATCACCTTTC
>JAUQPO010000182.1 GCA_030550335.1 Acidobacteriota bacterium | reverse complement strand
AGGATCAGGATCTTCACGGGCGACCTGGATCAGCTTTTTGATCACCGCGGGAGGAAGTTCGCTGATGTTGAACAAGCTCCGGGCTGCAGCCTCGCGCGTTTCCGCCGACTCGCAGGCGAAGAACTCGACTCGTTCTTCGTACGGCAGCGTTTCAAAGGGAGGGTCATCCTTTTCAGGGAAGCGGGACCACAAGTCCCAGTCCTCGCTCTCTGGCTGTCGCTCGCCTTGCCGGACTTGCTCGTAAACCTGCCGGCAAAACTCCGCTTCTTCGCGATCTAGTTGTTCGAGCTCACTCAGGATCTGGTCGATCTCCGGCCGCACTAGGCCAAGCGAAACGAGCAGAAAAGCCACGTCGCCAGCTCGCTTCGGCCCGAGCTCACGGTACAAGTTCAGCAGTGGCTCCCAGACGAGCTCGCCATAACTGGCCACGGTTTCAAACAAGAGCTCCGGGATGTCCTCCGCGTACCGACGGACGCGATCCATCAAGAAAGGCACCAGCTCGGACGCCTTGAGTTGGCGGGCGAGCAGGATCAGTTCCTCCTCCAGGTCGATGCGGTCACAGGAACGGTCGCGACTGAGGAACTCCACAATGGCAGCCACGGTGTCGGCTGGCCGATCCAATAACGCACGGAGCCACCGCTGATCCAGCGCAGCTTTGCCCTGGGCGGCCGCCTCCAGGAGCTCTAGCGGGCTAGCCTCAGGGTAGCGTTCGGGACACAAGACCATTGGAACCACCACATTCCCACCAGCGATTCCTGGGGAGCCGACCTTAGTAAGTTGCCCGCCCGCCGCTAGCGTCGTAACACTGGCCGGTAACGAACGAACAGTCGGGGCTCGCCAGAAAATGCACCACCGCAGCAATTTCCTCCGGGCGGCCGGTCCTGCGCATAGGGATGCGCTGGGTCATATACTCGATCTGTTCCGGCGTCAGTTGGTCGAGGATGCGAGTCTTGACTACCGCCGGCGCGACCGAGTTGACGCAAATGCCGTCCAGAGCGACTTCCTTCGCGAGCGCCTTGGTGAAAGCGATCACTGCCGCTTTGGTGGCCGAGTAACCTGTCATGTTGGGATTGCCTTCTTTGCCGGCGATTGAAGCGATGTTCACAATGCGTCCATAGCGCTGCCGGCGCATAATCGGAATCACAGCACGGCAGCAGTAAAAGACACTGGTCATGTTCACGCGGATCAAGCGTTCCCAATCCTCGTCCGTCTGCTCCCAAAGCGGCGCGGCGCGCCCGGCGATCCCGGCGTTATTGACCCAGATGTCGATCCTTCCGGTGCGTTGAACCACCTCTTGGACTGCCCGTTCCACCGCGTCACGATCCGTAACGTCAAGGTAAAGAGGAAAGGCGTTCGCGCCACTCTCGGTGATAGACTGGGCCACTCGAACAGCACCCGGGTAATCGATATCCGCAACGCCCACTTCGGCGCCCGCCGCCGCCAGACGCCGGGCGATGGCCTCACCGATTCCCGTAGCTGCCCCCGTTACGACCGCGGTCTGGCCAGTCAGGTCGAAAAAGCCCATCGACAAGAGTCTACGACTTTTCCGGAGGCTCCTCGGGTACCACGTGCACGCCGATTTCTACAGTGACCTCACGGTGCAAGCGGATGGGAACGCGGTATTCGCCCAGCTGTTTGATGGGGTGCTCCAGCTCAATCTTGCGGTGATCGATCGTGAAGTTCAATTTCGCCAAGGCCTCGGAGATATCCCGGGCAGTGACCGAGCCGAACAGCTGGTCCTTCTCGCCTGCCTTGTGCGGGATCACGACGGTCACGTCCTTGAGCATCTGCGCCAGCTCTTCGGCCTCCGCCTTAGCCTTGGCCTCGCGGCGTAGATAGGCTTGCCGTTCCTGCTCGACAATCTTCTTATTCGCCTCCGTGGCAGGAACTGCGAGGCGCTTAGGGAACAGGTAGTTCCGGGCATACCCGTCGGCCACATTGACGATCTGCCCGCGCTGCCCGAGTTTTTCAATATCCACCCTGAGAATAACTTCCATGGCTTTCACCCTCCCGAGCGGCGGACGCTTGCCAAGCCGCCTCAATCGATCTTCACGAAAGGCAGTAGTGCGAGAATCCGCGCCTGCTTGATCGCCTTAGTGAGCCGCCGCTGGTGTGGCGAGCACACTCCAGTCAACCTCCGCGGCATGATCCGGCCGCGTTCCGTGATAAAAGCGCTCAGGAGCTCCACTTTCTTGTAGTCGATGTCATCGATTTTTTCTACGCAAAACCGGCACACTTTGCGGCGACGGAAATACCGCCGGGTGACGATCTTGTCGCCCCCTGTGGGCTGTTCTGCAGCGCTGAGCGGCTTGCCGGAACCCTTGGTTTCTGCCATTGCTCACCTCCCATCAGCTCGCTGGCGGAGCAGCGGGTTGCTCAGGAATGGGCTGGCCCGGCATCGGCGTTGCTGGCCGGGCAGCCGCAGCACGCATGCGCGCCTCGCGCTGCTCGCGCTTGCGGCGTCGCTTCTCGAGCCATTTCAGCTTCTCGTCAATCCGCACGGTCATGTTCCGGAGCACGAGCTCGTTGACACGTAAGCGTCGTTCGATCTCTTGGATCGCCTTGGCGTCCGTGCGGAACTGGACCAGTACATAAGCCCCTTCAGTCCGCTTCTGTACCGGATAAGCGAGTTTGCGTACTCCCCACTTCTCGACCTTGTCGATCTGGCCACCATTCTCCTTCACTACCGACTCGATGTCAGCAATGATGCCATCGACCTGGTCTTCTGGAGTTTGGGGATCGACGATGAACACTTCTTCGTATATCCTCATTGCTCCTCTCGACGAAAGCCTTGGGCGCGGCGATTGAATTTCGCCATGGCCTGTTCGACGCCCTCAGCCAGAATACACTCCACCGCTGCCGCACCGCGCCCGAGCACCTCTTCGAGGTCCTGCTCGAACGCCGGCGGCAACGGGGCCAAAACAAACTCCGCTGCATCCCGGACGGCACGCCCGGGATGGATACCCAAACGCACACGCACGAATTGATCGGTCCCCAGGGCTGCGATCACCGACTCCAAGCCCCGATGGCCACCCGAGGAACCCCGGGGTCGGACTCGCACGTAACCCCAGGGTAAATCCAAGTCGTCGAGCACGACGATCAAGCGCGACGGTGGTAACCCGCAGCGTCCGGTCAGTTCGCGGACCGCCAAGCCACTGCGGTTCATGAAAGTCATCGGCTTGGCCAGCATAACGTGCTGCCCGGCGATCACACCCTCGCCCATGACGGCCATGCCTACGCCGCTTGTAGCGTTCCACCGGACTCCATGGCGTTCGGCCAGAAGATCCACCACCATGAACCCGAGGTTGTGAGGTGTCCGCGCGTATTGACGACCTGGATTCCCCAGTCCCACCACCAGCCAGTCCACGGTGCCACGTTGCTCGGCCAGCTGCTGCTCATGCCGCTTGAAGCGCGCGAAATAACCGCTTCAGGATCGACATCACGCTGCCAGGCTCCAGAATGTTTTCACGAAGTCGCCTCGCCTCCGGCGGCCGTTTCCTCAGCTCGAGTACCGATGACGTGGCAGATCACCGTATCGGGCGCGCTCCGGAGCCGAACCCCTTCGGGCAAGGGGATGTCCCCGGCTCGCAGGCTGCGGCCGATCCGCAACCCGCTGATATCCAACTCCAAATGCTCCGGGATCTGCTCCGGCAAGCACTCGATCTCCACCTCGCGGTTGACGACGTCCAGCAAACCACCCTGCTTGACGCCAATGGCCTCGCCGCGAAGCTCCACAGGAACTTTCACGCGCACAGGCTTGTTCAAATCCACGCGCTGGAAATCGACGTGCAACAAGGTATCCTTCACCGGGTGGTACTGCCAGTCGACGATCATCGCGAGAGTGCGCTCAATCCCGTCGACTTCGAGCGTGAAAATCGTGTTATGACCGGTGGGGCTGTAAAGAATCTTTTCCACCCGCTGGGGCTCCACCGAAATGGCAACTGGCTCCTTGTCAGCGCCGTAAAGGATCGCTGGGATCCGCCCACGGGCACGAAGCCTGCGGGCGGCATTTTTGCCACGCTCAGCACGCGGTTCAGCTTTTACAACGATATCCGTCCTCATCGCTCACCTTGTGGTAGGGCGCGGCCAGGTTCGCGAGCGGCCGGTCCCTATCCCTGTTTCACACGAACAGCCTGCTAACGGAGGTCTCCTCGTGGATCGACCGGATAGCTTCAGCGAGCAACCCGGCAACAGAGAGCACCTTGATCCGGGTGCACCGCTTGGCCTCTTCTCCCAATGGTATCGAATTTGTGACGACAACTTCAGCGATCCGAGAATTGTTGATCCGCTCGACCGCCCGGCCCGACAGGACAGGATGGGTGGCAAAGGCACTCACCTTACGCGCCCCGTGCGCCAACAACGCCTCGCTGGACTCCACGAGCGTCCCCGCTGTATCGATCAGGTCGTCCACGATCAGGCATTCCCTACCGGCCACGTCACCAATGATATGCATGACCTCGGCCTGGTTAGGCTCTTGGCGCCGCTTGTCAATGATCGCCAGGGGTGCCTGGAGCCGTTTAGCGAGAGCCCTGGCCCGCTCCACTCCGCCCGCGTCGGGGGAAACGACAGTCAGGTTGGGGTTGTTGTCCCCGAAGTATTCCAACACGACTGGAGTAGCAAAGAGGTGATCCACAGGGATGTCGAAGAAGCCCTGGATTTGAGCCGCGTGCAAGTCCAGCGCCAAGATTCGGTCGGCGCCGGCCCGCTCCAGCAAGGAAGCAACCAGCTTGGCCGAAATCGGCACTCGGGGGCGGTCCTTGCGGTCCTGACGACCGTAGCCATAATACGGCAGAACGGCCGTAACGCGGTCCGCCGACGCGCGTTTGAGCGCGTCGATCATCAGCAGCAACTCCATCAAGTGGGTATCCACGGGCCGGCAGGTGGGTTGGACGACGAAAACGTCCGCCCCTCGGACGTTTTCCAATATTTGCACCCGGACCTCGCCGTCGGAGAAACGGCTCACCTCCGCTTGCCCGAGCTCACAACCCAAATGCCGGCAGATTTCACGCGCCAACTCCGGATTCGCGTTTCCCGTGAAGATTTTCAATGCGTTGAACTTCATGACACGTACCGGCTTCGGGGCGGCCACGTTTGGCCCTCCATATGCGCTTCAAGGCTCCGCCAGAACGCTCTTCGGTATCGAGCGCGGTCTAGCAACTGGAACACCACCGCCGGGCAACTTCCCAGCAGTTCCCGGCTGCGTTGAGCTTGCTGGCGCCCCGCAAAGATAGCGTACATCGCAGAGCCGCTTCCGGTAACACGGGTGACGGGAGCCCCCGCCTCACGGAGTCTCCTCGCCAGTTCAACCAGTTCGGGGACCTGCTGGAGGACGTATGGCTCGAAGTCGTTCTCACTTAGGGCCGACCACTGATCCAACGGTAACCCCTCAACGGTCGACGCCACGAATGCCCGGAAGCTACTCATGTTAAACGCCTCTAGACCTGCTGTCAAATCCCGGTCCAGGGCACGATAAGCCTCCGCAGTGGCTATGCGCTTTTCTGGCACTACGAGCACTCCCCAACGCTGGGGCAAATCGGGCACCGGGTACACCTCTTCTCCCCGCCCCAGCCCCAGCACCGTACCCCCCACCAGGTACAACGGAACGTCGCTGCCGAGCGTCTCGGCCAGCCGAAACAGCCGGCTCGCCGACAAACGGACCCCTGCCAGCACTGGCAAGGCCAGCAACACTGCTGCCGCGTCGCTCGATCCCCCGCCCAGCCCAGAGCCGATAGGGATCCGCTTCACCAACTTGGCTCGTACGACTCCCTTCACACCACCAGCCTCCAGGACTGCGTGCGCCGCCCGGCTCACCAAGTTGTCAGCGATCGGCACAGAGCAATCCACCTCAACGTGCTCAGGTTCGCCTGGGATGAACTCCAGCTCCAGTTCATCGGCGAGCGAAATCGTCTGGTAAACCGTTCGGATCTCGTGGTATCCGTCCGGGCGGCGGCCCAGCACCTTCAGTGTGAGGTTGATCTTTGCATAAGCCCGTAGCCGTGCTCGCCGAGCCAAATTTTTCATGCGCTGTAATGGAGAATAGAGTGCACTGGGTAGCCAGCCAGGTTTTCCCTCCCCCGCAAGAAATCCAACTCGATCAAAAACACGATCCCTGCGACCTTACCTCCCGCACGCTCGATCAACCGGGCCGCAGCACGCGCCGTGCCCCCTGTGGCCAGAACGTCATCCACGATGACCACGCGCGTGCCCGGCTGGATGGCGTCCTGATGAATCTCGACGGCATCGGTTCCATACTCGAGCGCATACTCTTCGCGAACGGTCGCAGCGGGGAGCTTGCCCGGTTTCCTCACAGGTACCAGTCCCTTGCCAAAGCGGTATGCCAAGGCGCCAGCAAAAATGAAACCGCGAGCCTCGATGCCCGCCAGCAGGTCGAACGCATCAGCGTCCAGCTGGCTCGCCAGTGCCTCGACGGCTTGTTGAAACCCGCGGGCGTCTTTGAGGAGAGTCGTGATGTCGTAGAACAGGATCCCTGGCTTGGGAAAATCAGGAACCTCGCGGATCAAGCGCTTGAGTTCATCGGGCTGAACCATTGTGCCAAGACACCCTCGTTTGGAAAGACTCCTGTATTTTAACACCCGTATCGCCACGAGGGATTCGCAGCGACCGAACAGCAAAGAAAAGCTGCCTATGTCCGCGGCGCTCTGTATGGAGCCCGGCTGTGCCAGGCCAGCGCGGCGAACGACGACTGAGGTGCTCAATCAATACCGAATCCTGAAGCCCGTACAGCTTTCCACCGCCGCTGCCCGTTCCTCCACGTGGTGGACTCTGGCCATCGGCGGTCCTTCCCACAGCTGCTTCTTCAGCTCGTCTAATTGCTCAGGGGTGCCGATTGCGTACACTTCCACCCGCCCGTCAGCTAGGTTGCGGACATAACCTCTCAGCCCTAGCTCGTAGGCAACGCGCTCGACAAAATACCGAAAGCCAACACCCTGTACGCGTCCGCTTACGAAGTAGCGCCGCGCCACCTGCTCCGTGTTCTTCTTCGCCATAGAACCCTTATGATGGCGTAGCTCGAGCGGTGGAGTACAATCGTGGTGCAATGGGTTTCCCTGTCCACCGTTTACGCCGGCTTCGCTACAAATCTTCGCTGCGAGCGCTGGTGCGCGAAACACGCCTCGATCCCTCCGGTCTAATTCACCCTCTGTTCGTATGTCCGGGCGAGGGCGTGCGCCGCGAAGTTCGCAGCATGCCCGGCCAGTACCAGCTATCGATCGATGAGCTCGTCCGGGAATGCGAACAGATTCACAAGCTCGGCATCGGA
>JAUQPO010000181.1 GCA_030550335.1 Acidobacteriota bacterium | reverse complement strand
TGAGTGACGCTGCGCGCTAGGCCTCCCGCTCGCGTGGGCTGGGTGCGAGAAGCTGTACGTCCGACCAGTGCTTTCGCGCTAACGGTTAGAACGTCGCGGGGGGTAGCTCGCCCATCGCGACGGTGGGCATTCCGGCTTTCCGGACGACGAGGAGCCGCCTCAAGTTGGCTGCTGGGCCCGGTACAGAGCAGCAGCTGGAGCTCGCTTGACTGGCGATGAGGAGGAACGGGAATCCGTAAGCTTTCCGGATTCCCCTTGCCGTTAGCAATGGAGAAAAACAGGCAGCCAGCTGGCGAACCTCCGCGTCGAGTGCCTGGCTGCCGCTCCCAAGTCAGGACCTTCGGGAAGTTCGGTGTTGGAGACCGCAGCGCCAACCACTGGGCGTTCACTTGCGGTGCTTTTCGCGGAGCTCCTGAGCCATGTGCTTGATCTCGGTTAGGGTGCGCTGCATGGCTGCCCATCCATACCAGAGTGCGTAATCCGGGTTGGCATGGAATGTCCCCTGGAAAGCGCGCATTCGGTATTCCAAGTGCATCTCGTGGAGCTTGGTTTCGATCGGCGTCGGCGCGTCATGGAAGGTAAGCAGATCCGGGTAAGCGTAGGCGTAATTCGCGGGTTTTTGCAGGATGCCGTCCCGGTATAGCTCAGCCACAGTGCGTATAGCTTCCGCCATCAGACGGTCCGCCTCGCGGATCATCCGATCGCCTTTTTCCAGCTCGGCGCGTGCGAAGTTTTCCGAGTGACACTGAGCGCAAGTACGGAGCATCTTGTCACGCTCCTTCTGCCAGTCTTCCTGGGTGAGGCGCGCTACCTGGGCTTGCTTAACGATTTCCAGCCGGGCCGTGGGCTTGCCCTCTGGGTCGAGTACGCCCAGCCCTTTCAGGATGGTCACGCGATCCTCGGCCCACTGCTTGTCCTCCGGCAGGGGGAGGCGGACAGCCAGGAAGCCCCAGGCTGTGCGCACTTCGTGGTTGCCTTCTTGCATATGGCAAGTCTGGCACGTGGGTGCAGCGACTGAGGCGGGCAACACACCCGACTGCTTCAACAGGTATCGGACACCGTGCTTAGACGACGAGTACATTTCCCACTGTGGGTGGTCGAACCCCATGTGGCAGGTCTGACAAGCTTGAGGTTGCTGCGCTTCGACTTTGGAGAACAAGTGGCGTGTGTGGCAAGCATCGCACGAGGCACGTCCGAAGCCGACCCCAGCTTTCGAAAGCTCACGGATTTCCTCCTCCGTTTTGAGGCCAATCTTGTGGCAACCGCCGCAGCCTTTCATGCCTTCAGTCAGGGCCACAGGTTGCCAGTGAAACGTAGGCATAGCCTTCATGGCTGCCCAGGCAAAGGCGTGCTTACCGGACTTGAATTGCTGGACCTGGGTGGGATGGCATGAGGCACAAGTCTCTGGCGTCGGCACTCGGACTTTGCTAACGTCCGCGGCTGACTTGTGGTCGGTACCATGGCAGACGGAGCAGTCGACACCGTTCTGGGCGTGCTTGCTCAGTTGCCAGTCGGAAACGATCTGCGGTGTTTCTTTCTTGTGGCAATCCACGCACTCGGATGTCGCCAGTAGTAAGGTCCCACAAGCGGAGGCGATGGTGAACCAGTGGGTAATTCGTGATGCGACGCACATCATCGTTTCAGATCGGAGCTTACCTTCGTTTCGAGCCCGATGCCGTGATTCTGGTCACAGCAGCGTTGGCCGAAGCCTCTGGACCGCCGGCGTTGCGGGGTCGTAGCCGCAGAGCTCCCGGTTAGTGCGCCGCGCGCCTGAGCGCTGCTATGATAACCACGCCATGCAGAAGGAGTCGATGGAGTTCAGCCGCCGTCACTGGTTGACCAGTCTGGGCTTAGCCCCACTGGTGGCTTGCCGGCCTCGTCGTGAGAGGCAGGCTCGCCCGTCTATTCCTATGCCTCGGCTTGACGAGTTCCAGCCGCGCAGCACACTGGTGGTCCCCACAACGCGCGTCGAGCGGCCACGCTTTCCCGTGGTCGACGTGCATACGCACCTGACTTGGTCGAACGACCGCACTGAAGAACTCCAGATCCCGATGCCGCCCGAGGAAGTCCTACAGGTAATGAATCGCAAGGGCATACGCATGATGATCAATCTCACAGGGGGACATGGAAAGGCCTTGGAGAAAGCGATAGCTACTTTTCAGAAACCCTATCCCGATCGCTTCCTCGTATTCACTGAACCCACCTACCACTGGATCGTCGAGCCGGATTATCCCAAGCGACAAGCCGACGCAATCGAACGGGCGCACAAAGCCGGGGCGCGTGGCTTGAAAATTTTGAAGTACCTCGGGCTGGGTCTTCGGGAACGCGTCGATAGTGGGCCTTTGGTAAAGGTGGACGACAAACGCTTTGACCTGATGTGGGAGGCAGCTGGAGCATTGGGAATGCCCGTGGCCATTCATACATCCGATCCAGTGGCTTTTTTCCAGCCCATCGACCGGTTCAACGAGCGCATCGAAGAGCTGGCCATGCATCCGGATTGGTCATTTCATGGCCGGGATTTCCCCAGCGATGACGAGCTGCAGCAGGCGAGGCTGCGGGTGATCGCGCGCCACCCCAAGACAACTTTTATCCTGCTTCACGTGGCCAAGGCGGAGGACCTGGGATTCGTCTCGCGCATCCTGGAGACCTACCCCAACACCTACGTAGAGTTCGGCGCCCGGATCAATGAGCTCGGCCGACAGCCACGGACTGCCCGCAAGTTCTTCGAGAGATTCCAAGACCGTATTCTCTTTGGTACGGATGCTGTCCCTCATGGCGTGGAATATCCGCAGCAGATTTTCTGTGACCAGCTTTACGAGATCTACTACCGCTTCCTTGAGACCGAAGACGAGTACTTCGACTACGCGCCAGCGGAAAAGCCACCCCAGGGTCGATGGAAAATTTACGGCTTGGGATTGCCCGAATCCATCCTGCGAAAGGTCTACTACGAGAACGCCGCACGGTTGTTCGGCTTAGATCTGAAGCTCTTTCGAGATTGATCTGATCTAATGGAGGTGATGGATCAGGAGCGGCTGCTGCCGGTTGTGGGCGCGGGTTCGGGCGGCTGGGCAGACGGTCAAGTTCCGAAGATCACTTCCTTGTTGATCAAGCCGGCCTCGGCGCTCTGCAATCTGGACTGCGCATACTGCTTTTACCTCGATCGGGAATCCGACCCATACGCGAATGCCCCACAGCGCTTCATGACCCTGGAGACGTTGGAGCGTCTAGTTGACACCTATCTCTTCTACTCGTACCCGAATGCGGTATTCGCTTTCCAAGGGGGCGAGCCCACGCTTTTAGGGCTCAAATTTTACGAAAAACTGGTGGAATTCCAAAAGCAGTACGGCCGGGATGGCCAGAGCGTGAGCAACGCTCTCCAGACGAACGGTTTGTTGATCGACGACGCCTGGGCGGAGCTATTTCGAGAGTACAACTGGCTGGTCGGCCTATCGTTGGATGGTCCAGAGGAGGTGCACGACACTTACCGCGTCAACCGGGCGGGGCGAGGCAGCTGGCGGCGTGTCATGCAAGCACTGGAAGTGCTGCAGAGGCACCGAGTGGAGTTCAACGTTCTCTGCGTGCTTAGCCAGGCCAACGTGGACAAGCCCAAGCAGCTATACCAGTTTTTCAAGAGCCTTGGGGTGGACAACATTCAGTACATCCCCTTATCCGAGTTCTTCGCCGATGGCACTCCCATGCCCTTCACCATCACCCCGGAACAATATGGCCGCTTCCTCTGCGAAACCTTCGAGCTCTGGTGGCCCGACCGGCGGAAGATCCGCATACGGTTCTTCGATAATTTGGCTGAAGCTGTGGCGGGCATCAAACCCGGCAGTTGTACTCTCCACGAGACGTGCGACAGCTATGTGGTGGTGGAGTACAACGGCGATGTATACCCGTGCGATTTCTTTGTAGAAAGCCGTTGGAAACTTGGCAACATCCTGGTGGATTCCTGGCCTGAGATCGCCCGCCGCCGTCGGCGCTATGAGTTTGCTTTGAACAAGACGATCCTCCACCCTGAGTGCCAGCGGTGTGAATGGCTATCGATTTGTCGGCGTGGGTGTCCCAAATTCCGGCACGCGCCCCGGCGGAACTTCGAGGATTTGGACTATTTTTGCCCAGCCTATAAGATGGTGTATCCCCGGGTGGTAGAACCGTTGAAAAAGGAAGTGGAACGACTGCTACGCACAATTCCGGCGGGCGCTTGCCTTAACCCATATTGACAAGCTTCCGCGTCGTTGCGGGTTGCGCAGTTGGAGCTACTAGCCCGACCAGCCGGGCCGGTCACAGTCCCCATCACCAACGCCCTACTTCTTCGCTTCCTGACCTGCCGGTTCGGCTCGACGTGCGATCGGTTCAATCAGCACTCGATCGATCCGGTGTCGATCCATACGCAGAACCGTGAACCGGTAACCGTTGTGCTCTACGCTTTCGCCCGGCTGCGGGATGTGCCCGAGCTTGTAAAGTATGAACCCCGCCAGCGTTTCGAAGCTCGCGTCCACAGGTACCTGGATGCCAAATTGGGTTTCCAGGTCCCGGATGTTGATGGTGCCCTCCACTTCCAGCACGCCTCGCCGCATCCGCCCAAGCGGTTCGGGCGTGTCGTGCTCGTCCTCGATCTCACCGAAGATCAGTTCCAGGACGTCTTCCAAGGTCACAATGCCCACTACCGTGCCAAACTCGTCTACAACCGTGGCCAGGTGAGTTCGGGCGCGCCGAAACTCGTCGATGAGCTGGTTGACCGGTTTCGTTTCCGGAACCACCAGTGGCTTGCGCACCAATTTGCGGAGATCAAAACGCGGACTAGGCAGCCGGCGTGCGGTAGCTTGGCGGCGGGCTTGCCAGACTGAGAGCAAGTCCTTGAAGTGGATATAGCCAATGATGTTCTCGGGCTGCCCTTCGTAGACGGGCAGGCGGGAGTAAAGATGCTGCTCAAAGATGGTGAGCAACTGGTCCAGGTCTACGTCCACCGGCACAGAGACCACATCGCTGCGGGGCACCATGATCTCGCGCACGAAGTAATCCTCGAGCTCGAGAATTTGGTGGATGGCTTTTTCCTCGAAGGGCGCTAGACCTCCATGTCTGCGGGCCGCGCTGACCACGAGTTTGAGTTCCTCGGCCGAGTGGGGCCCACCATAGGATGAAGGACCCACGCCGATCCAGTCGGAGAGTTTGGCCGCCGAGCGTTCGATCACCCGGACGAAAGGGGTTGATAGGCGGTAAAAGAAAAGCAACCCTGGTGCCAGCGTGACGGCAACCCAGTCGGCGCGTTCGATGGCCAGGTTCTTGGGGACAACCTCCCCTACGACCACGTGGGCGTAAGTGATGAGAGAGAAGGCCACGAGAAAGCTGATGGCATGCAGCAGCGTGGGTGGCAGATCCAATCGCGACGCAGCTAGCCCTTGGTTGAGTAGCGCATACACTGTGCTTTCACCGGCCCATCCCAGGCCCAAGCTTGCGAGCGTGACGCCCACTTGAACGACCGATAAAAGTCGCTCGGGGTTCTCCAGTAGGCTCAGAGCAGCTTTGGCTCCTGCGTTGCCATGTTCGGCAAGTTGTCGGAGGCGCGAAGGGCGGACGGCCACCAGGGCGACTTCTGCGGCAGCGAAAAAAGCGTTCATCAAAAGCACAAAGGCCACCAGCAGGAGCCGGTAGCCTGCATATAAATCAGTCATGGTGCTTCGCACCGGCCGGATTCAACCCCTAACCCAGGGGTGCCAATCCGCGCATCTGGAGTCGTGAGGCTTGAACCGCCGGCTTTTCAAATATACCAGCTTCGAGCGCCGCCCGCCGTGCACCGTGTTACTGTACTTGGAATTGGTCGACGCGCCTATCCGCCCTGCGGTTGTGGGAATTGAACTGCACCAAATCCGTCCACCACGACAATCCTAACGAATGGAATCACTCGGGGTTCCCTGGGCCCGCCGCGGTCGTGCTCATGCTGCGGTGTAGCGACTGTTAGCCGAGGCCCGCGACCGGCCTAGGGACCATCGGTGTTCGGATCTACCCGGGTCACCGGCCTCCCAGGACACCTGTTGGGTTCCAACCCTCCGTAGTCGTGCGCCACCTCAGAGGGCTCTCTAACGAAGGTGGCCTGGGTGCGACTGAGCTGAGGGATTGCGGGACCTGGCAAGACAGCAGAATCCCACGGTGAGCGGGGCGTTATAGGCTATGGCGGCATTCCGACTTCGCTGACCCGGCCACCGCAGGCTCTGGCCCCCCGAACCTGCCGGGTTCCCAGGCGAAATCAGGAGCAAGTGGTGGCTGTGGGTTGCCACATGAGGGAGTCCGGAGCGGGTGGGGCTCAGCCTGAGCCGGAACTCCATAGTAGGTGAACTCCTGCTTCGAATGGCCTGCTCTGGACCCACTCGGCCACCGGGGAGGCAAATGACGACGCCGCGGTGGCCCGCTTGGAGCAGCAAGCCAGGAGAACGCTACCAACGAGCAAGCCAGCGCCCGGTTTGTGGGTCCTTTTGCCAGAAGGGCCTGACTTGGGTTGGCGCTCATAGGCTTCTAAGGGGGAGAAAAACCTCGACCCTACGATTGCCGCGGCTTACGCCAAGAGCCAGGCGCAGCGGCGACGTCATTTGGGCTAGCGTTGCCGCCGGCCGGGGCCTGAGACATGCTCCAGGAGTTGTGGGGGCCTCCAATCAGGTGTCCGTGTGCACTTTGTTGCGAAAACTGAGTCCGGTGGCTTGGCTGGCTATTGGCTTTTGGCTCTTTGGTGCGCCTAGCTGGATGCGCTCCTTCAGCCTCGTTCGGTGCCCCGGGTTCCGGTCAGATTGTCCCGGGTCTAAGGAGGTGTAAGGGGTGACAGGCTGTACTGTTAGCGAAGCGGGGTGGTGGTTGGTTTGGCAGGGGCCGGAGCACCGGGATCGGTTCAGGGGTTTGCGACTACGGATGCGGACGGCTGCGAGATTTGGTGCCAGCCATCTCCGTAAGTGTGTCATAATTAAACTAGTTAACCCGAACCCCGGCCGGTGCTGGGTCAGGGGATATGTGGCATGCGGATCCAGATCATCTGCACGGCGTCTCCCATCTCCGTCTACGGTGACCGTGTGACAGCCCTCCGCTGGTCAGAAATCTTTCGCGATATGGGACATGCCGTCGAGGTGGCCCAGCACTACGGCGGGACGATTTGCGACCTGATGGTCGCCCTCAACGCTTACCGGTGCGCGGACGCGGTTCTACAGTTCCGCAAGCGCCACCCTGAAAAGCCCTCCATTGTGGCTTTGACGGGTACCGACATCTACCGCGACGTGGCCCATTCTCCCAAGGCCCAGGAGGCCATGGAAGTAGCTGACC
>JAUQPO010000180.1 GCA_030550335.1 Acidobacteriota bacterium | reverse complement strand
CGGGGTACCCCGCTTCTGGCGGCGAATAGGGCCAGCCATGGCCGATCAGCTGGTTGATGCCCTGCAGGAAATGCATATCCGCCTCGACTTTGACGTCGAGGGGTGTAGCGCGGAACGCCGGGGAGTGTAACCAGGTCCAAGTTTCCGAAGAAACCACCGGCACGCCGTACAAATGTGCACCGGACGCGGCCCAGCGCGAAGGCGACAGGTTTCTCCAATGCCATCCTTCGCCTTCCGGCAAGTCCACGTAGCGGTGGCTCCGCAGCGCCGCTGGAGGGACACCATAATTCTGCACGCGCAATAACACGCCGTGACGCCGGGCCCAATCGCGCAATGGCTTCAAGAAGCGGTCCTCAAACAACTCGGTAAGCGTCATCGCCCAGTCCCGGCGTATACTACGCGATTCCGGCAGGGTATCCACCACCAGTGCAGGGAGCTTCGGTTTTAGATCGTAACCCCGTCGCCGCTGGAACTCTTCGAGGAAGTCCTGGCTCCAGTCCGAACCAAACACCTCCAGGCTGTCACAGAACATGGCGTACGGGCGGTAAGGACCTGTGGCCTTGATCAACCGGTCCCCTACCTCAGCTAGGTAGTGTCGCAATGCTGCTGCGTCGTAGTGGTCAAGCACAAAGCCTTCGGCCCCTACAGCCGGACGCTTGACCTGTTGTCCCGTACGGCTAGCGATGAAAAACCACACTTCCACCTGCCGTGTGGGCGGTGGCGAGAGCCTCAGCGCGTCGGCTGCCGCAGGCGGCAAGGCAAGGGGTTCGAATGCACCTGATCCATCTGCTGGTTCTCTACGGAAGATGGCCAGTAACCGCTCGCCCTGATCGATAGCAGGAAGTTTTACTCTTTGCTGACCCGCCGGAACACTCACGCGCTCGACGCGCAAGCGGCTGGCGGCCTGGTCGATAGCGATCCAAGGCCCTCCAAAGGGCCACCCGCTCCCCAGGGTGATATCCATGCGCAAACCCAGCTCCCGGGCCCGGCGTGCGACGAGCTCCAGCCGCTTCAAAAACTCGTCGTCCAGATAAGTGAGGTTTCGTAGACCCGTGGCTTCTTCATCCATCGCCAGGGGATAAACAGGCTGGATTTCGAATCCACCGATGCCCCCCTCGCGCATTCGCTGCATTTCCCGTTCGAGTTGCGCCTCAGTGATCGCTGGGCCAAACCACCACCACCGCATCATGATCCGACACTCTGGCGGTGGATCTTTGAATGCTTCCAATAGTTGCTTAAGGTCCCCGGCTTGAGGCGTTTGAACGGCCTGGCTGAAGCCGGAAGCAGGAAGCAGAGACCACAAAACGAGAGCGACGAGGCCGACAGGCCAGGCGCCATGGCTTCGAATGAGTCCAGCTACCTGCGTCGACCCACCCAATCTCGCGGGCTGGAGCCATGAAAGCCGAATGCGCACACGTTTCATTCCTTCCGCCCCCGAACTCAATCCTCCTACTCCCTGCGACGTTTCAGTCAATCCAGCTGTGGTCCCATCCGTTGCTCTTATACACCTTGTCGCCGGGCATTCCTAGCGGACGCCCAGATAAAAACTCGTCATCGGAGGATGCGCGTGCCCGTACCCCATAGTGCGGTGGGCCACGTCCAAGCGGTAGATGGGATCCTGCATCAAACAAACCCGGCGATCCCTGGCCGGAATCGTACTAACGTAGACGCGCACCTCGCCGTTGATGAACGTGACGATTTCCTCCCGCCAGTCGCCTACAATGTCAGCTACCAGCAGGGGGATCCCCTGGATATCCTCCTTGAGAGTGGGGCCCCGCCACTTGGCGATGCGCCCTTTCGGCAACAGCAGTTCTCGCAAAGGATCGGCGTCCCACCAGACCAAACCGGCAAGCGGCGGTACTTCGGGACCGAGGTCTTTGCCGCGCGCCGAGTAGTAATAACCCGTAGCCCAGCATTCCATACCAGGCTCGCTCGGATCGATATCGGCCACCAACGCGTGCATCAGCTCGTTGTCTTTGGTCTCCCGCCGTATACCCCAGATCAGGTCACCCGTGCGAGCGTCCCACAAGCTGAAGCCGTGCTGCGGGTGCGGGTCCTCGTAAATGTACAGCACTTCCAGACCCGGACGGTCCGGATCCACGTCGGTGACATAAAACCGGTCGCCGTGACCCAGACCTGTGCTCCACATGATCCGGCCGTCATGATCCACGGCGATCGAGCCATTCAGGACCTCATCGCAGCCGTCGCCGTCGATATCAGCCACATGTACCCAGTGCTGGCCCTGGCCCTGGTACTTCCAGCCTGAGGTCTGATTCGACCAGTTCCACACATGGTGCAGCTGGCCACCCTGCAGAAACCAGGCTTGCATTTTCATCAGCCCATAAATGCCGCGGACTGATATTACGCTCGGCGTCTTCCCATCCAGGTAAGCCACGGCGATCATGTTCCGGCTCATCCGATTGCCTGTGTAGTCGCCCCAGTCGCTCGGTTTGCCTCGGGAGATCCAATCCACACGCGCGATCAGTTGGCCGGTCCGACCGTTCCACACCGAAAGATACTCAGGGCCACTGAACACATGCCCTTGGGCATCCCGCGGGTCGCCCTCGCCCGTTTTGAGCGCTACCTCGGCAATCCCGTCGCCGTCCAGATCGTAAACCACCATTGGGGAGTACCAGATCCCTAGTTCAATGGACCAGCCGAGATCGTTTCGCCAAAGGAAAGTCCCATCGCGGAGATAAGCTTCAATCTTGAAGGTGTCGGGGCTCGGGCGCCAGGGGCCCGGGTCGACGCGCCCAGCAGGCCGCTTGACGACAAAGTCGTACTCCCCATCGGCGTCCAGGTCCCCGACACCGATGCGATCCACTGAGTTTGCGGGGATGTCGTCGCGGATCCGAAAGACTAGATAATCGCGCACGGGTGGATCAGGCAATAAGACGACCTCGGGACTCGGCGCCAACTCCCGGCCTCCCACCACCGGCCGGACGAACCACCGGTTTTCCCCCTTCAAATCGACGGTCCGGTCCACGAAGTCAGTGGTCTGGCGCAGGGGCGCAGTGTTCAAGCGATGAGGCTGGGAGTTGCCGGTCCTGCGATACACGTTGAAAGCCACATCGGGAGGGTCCGACTTGAGCAAGCGCCAACTGAGATAGACACCGCCTTCCCGCAGGGGAATAGCTACTAAGCCTCTCCCTAGTTTCTCTTCGAGCCGGGAAGCTGCCCATCCCAGCGTTGCACCGGGCCGATATTCCGGGTTCAGGTTGTAAAAGCTGTAATTGGGAGGGATGGAACTGGTCTCGGGCGATTCAGGTTGAGCGGCCCTCTGTTGACTCAAACCCAGCACGGTCAATACAGCCGCCGACCCGGCCAGTAGGCCACATAGACTCCACTTACGCATCTAGCTGCTCCATTCGGGGAAACGGTCGCTGCGGGGCTTGTCCACCACCACAGCGACCGATGGACTCTAGAACGTCAACTTTAACGACAATTGTACGGTCCGCGGGGAGTTTTGCTGGCTGGTAATTCGGCCGAAGTTCGAGGAGTTAATGTCGAGCGAGGCCGGCCCACTGAAGATCACCGTGTTGAACACGTTGAAAGCGTCGGCTTGGAAGTTGAGGACGAATCGCTCAGTCACCCGGAACCGGCGCATCACGCTCAAATCCTGGTTCCAGAACCAAGGGTTGTAAAGTCCGTACGCGCCAGTGGGCGGCGTGTCGCCATAGGTGTAAGGAGCAGGGTTTTTGAAGGCATTCTTGTCAAGGAAAGCGGGACGAGCTCCGAGCAAGTCGCCCTCTCCCCATTTGCCGATCCGCACGGAACCTTGGAAGTCGCGGTTGTAATCAGCGTTACACGTGCCGGCATACGGCACGTTACAACTGGCGCTGATCCGCCCATACGGGTCGCCGGACCGCACGCGAGTGATGCCTGACAGGCGCCAGTCGCTCACCATGGCACGCAAAGCCCGGTTGCCGGGTGACAGCCGGTGTCCCCGCCCGAACGGCAACTCGTAAACGAACGTGGCGTTCAACACGTGCGGTTGGTTGACTTCTCCCCGCTCGATCTTCCAAAAGTAAGCGCTGCGCCCGGTGATTTCGCCATCGGTCAACGTCTTGCTCCAAGTGTAGTTGATGTTGAATGTCAAGCCCGCGCTCATACGGCGGCGAAGCGTTACCTGCAGGGAGTTGTAATTGGAGTTGGCGATGTTCCCGTACGGGTCGCCAATGCTCGAGTACTGAGGGAAAGGCCTCAACATCTGGCCGATCGTGCCCACGAAATTCGGATAAGGCAACTGCAGATCGGGGATGATCTGTCGCGCTGCCGCAAGATTGGCCGGTGTCGCCTGTGCCTGGAGCAAGTTACCCAGCACCAGGTACCGGGGATGGATTTGATTGGACCATATGCCACGCCCGCCGCCTCGCAGGTAATGGCCGTTGCTCCCTGCGTAAGCGATCGTCAGGGTCGTGTCAGGTCCCAACGATTGCTGGATGGAGAAATTCCAGTTCTGGTAGCGGGGCGGCCGCGCGCCAATCTCGGTGTCGCCGTAGGTGATGCTACCGCCGGAGGGCTTGCCGGTGTAAAAGCCGGTGTTTACCGTCAAGTCGATGAAGGGTGGGTGGTCATAAGGAGGGATCCCTTGATCCCACCAGAAAGCCGGACTGAAGCCATCCAGGGAAGAGAAACCCGGCTCTGCCGAGTATCCCAGCTTCCCTGTGCCATCGCGAGCACCCGCGCGGCCACCTACCGCGCCGTGTCGGCTGTACATGACGCCGTAGGCAGCTCGGATCACCGTGCTGTCAGTGAGCCGGTACGCCAAACCAAGGCGCGGTCCGAAGTTCTTGTAGTGAGTTTTGATATTGGTCCGGGTGTTGGAGTAGAGCGGCGATGGCCCCTTGCCAGCGAACTGCAGTGCGCCCCGGTAGCCGCCCACTGCCGGGTTCGGGATATCCGGATTCAACCACGACTGCCGGTCACACACTTCCACGTAGGGCAGCATCAAATCCCACCGCAGGCCCAGGTTCAAGGTCAAGCGGGAGGTCACCTTCCAATCGTCCTGGAACCAGACAGCGTAGTTGCGAAAGCGTGCACCTGAGGTGACCACGAAATCCTCGATCACCGAAGAAGAGTTCAGCGCGCCAAGTAAGTAACTCGCATACGCATGACCCGTCGTGTTGTCGAGCGTTCCTTTGCTGGTGAACCCGGCGGTCTGCGCGTTGCTGAAGCGAGCAATGAACAGACTGCCGTCCATACGGGCTCGATAGTTGTCCTGGAGCCTCTGCATCTGGAAGCCCCACTTGAAGGCGTGTGCCCCGTGGACCCACTGCAGACTGTCCTGAACAGTGAAGTTGTTCAGAGCGTCGAGGAACGGGCGGGAATCGGTGCCCCGCCAGTTCGTGGGCGAGTTGGGGCCGCTAAAGGAGGTCTCCGGGAACGAGAGGCTCGCATCTCCGGGCGGCAGTCCTTTTAAGCCAGCTCGTTCAGCCCACCGGCCGCCAATCGTTGGGTTAGTGATCGGCACATACAGTCGCGCGAATCCAAACGACGCCTGGTTCAATAGGCTTGGCGTGAGCACCCAAGTGTGTTTCAATTGCGCGGTCGTCGGGATTTCCTCGACCACGCGAGTGTTCGTGTAAGGCAGGGGCAACGGATCTGGATTACCCCGGATGGCACTGGCCTGGGAGCGCTTGCCCCGAAGCATGACCCCGCTGAAGCGGTGCGCATCGGTCACGTTGTAGTCGATTTTGAGGTTGATCTCCTCGTTGTTGTACCCCACACCCTTGTTGTTATTCAGGAAGTTCGAGGTGATGCCGGGATGGGTAGGGGCAGGCAGTGGCTCCTGGAAGAACAACGAGATGGGCGACAGACGCGACCCGGGGATCCGGTTGCCCGGAAAAGGCGATCGGGAAAAACCTCCCGCGGTTGCCTGCGTCGTCAGTGGATCATAGATAGGCTTGGGTAATTCGCTGAAGTCACCTTCCCGCATCTTCAACGTGGGTACCGTCACGAACCGATAATCCGTCCCCACCCTATAGCGGTATCCGTCATAGGTCCCAAAGAAAAACAGCTTGTTGCGAATGATGGGCCCGCCCAACGTGAAACCAAACTCGTTCTGGTTCTGGGGCGAGCGCTTGGGCGCAAAGAATCCCCGCGCGTCCAGCACGGTGTTCCGGAAGTACTCGAACAGCGATCCGTGAAGTTCATTCGTGCCCGACTTCAGCACATAGTTCTCCGACCCTTGGCCGTTGTACTCCACCGACTGGCCACTGGTCTCCACCTGAAACTGCTCCACCGACTCTACCGACACCGCCAAGCTCACGTAGCGGCCCTCGCCTTGTTGCACCGCGTCGGTAGCCGGCAGACCTTCGATATACACGTCCTTGGAGAAACTCTGGCCTCCGCTGATGTAACCCCAGCGGCCTCCTTCCTGCACTCCGGGCAAAAGGAAAGCGAAGGCCTGAGGGTTGCGCGGGGCACCACCCATCGACAGCGGCAACGCAGTGTACATCTCGTTGCGCATAGTCTGCCCCAGGCGTGCATCCGCTGCGTTCAGTTCGGGTGGAGCCGCCGACACGGTCACACTTTCCGTCGTTTCGCCAAGTTGTAAGGTGAGATCAACGACCACCGTCGCCAAGGCGTCGACAACCACACGCTCCTGCACCACAGTTCTGAACCCGGGTGCCGACGCGCTCACCGTGTACACCCCAGCCGGCAGAGGTGCAATCACATAAAGGCCTGCCTCGGTCGTCTGCCGCCGAGTCTCCACTCCTGTCGCCACGTTGGTGGCCACCACCGTAGCTCCCGGAATAACGGCACCGGACGGATCGGTCACCGTACCCCGGATCGTGCCGGTCCCGGCGACTTGGGCCCAGAGCATTGACAAACTCGAGAGCAACGTCAGACCCCAAAGATGTGCCAGCCCCCTTGCACGTGAGGGGGCGAACGTGCCATTGAGACGGACGGACTTCATCGTGGACACCCCTGTCTGGGGGTTATTCTGCCCCTACGGCCCCCTGCCAGCAATGAGCTCGAGTTAAAAACTCAATAAAAAAACTGTGAAGGGGACCCGTAAACCCTGCTGCTTCTTCAGATCAGCCATCCACCGGGCCAGAGCTCACCATGGCGGAAAATCTTACCCGAACTGGGGCTGCCATCCGACCAAACGGCCACCTTCGCCGTCGCCTTTCACTCTAGGTAGCCCGTGGGAGCGTAGTACAAGCTGCTCGCACTGCCGGCTTCGGAGAGCGGTGTTCCAACCCGCATGAGGCCCTCGGCCCCCTCCGTCGGGAGGGTGTGCTGGCGCCCCCGGAGTTTTTACTTTCACTTCAAGGGACCGTTCTCAGCCACCCGGCTCGGTTCGACC
>JAUQPO010000179.1 GCA_030550335.1 Acidobacteriota bacterium | reverse complement strand
AGCCCGGAGCCGGCTCCTAAAGGGCGCACGCCCGAGAGTCAGGGCCCTCAAATCAGCACCGTCAAACTTTCCGAAATCCCTGTTCCGCGCCCAGCTCATCAACCACTGCGACCGCCGATCGCGCGACCGCCGCAACCTGCACAACCTCCACAACCTCCCCAGCCAGCCGCTGCCCCGCAACCGCCCAGCGCGGCGCGGCCCGCGACGCCAACTGCTATACCAGCCAAACCCGTACCGCCAGTCAAACCTGGGGAGATCCTCTCCGGCCCACGGCAACCTCTGCCGGAGGGACTGTTGGGTGCTAACATTCCGATGCCCACAGGGCCACGGCCAGGGAAACCGATCGTTCCGCCCACATTGCTCCGCCAGCCCGTACGCCCACCTGTACAACCCTCAGGGGAGAAGCCTGCCCAACCGACCGCGCCCTCGCCGGAATCCACTGCGACCATCGCCGCTCGAAAACCGGAACGGCCGGTGGTCCCACCGGACCCGGAGCTGAGTAAGCGGTTGGCACAACAAGCCAAGGCCAGCACGGCTGCCACGCCGCGCCCCGTACCTGGCCAGCCGATCTATCGTGGGCACGTACGTCCGGGCCAGCCGATTGCTCGGCCTACCACGCCTCCGCGCGCCCCGGCACGCCCTCGGCCCGGTCTACCAGTACCCCCGCCGGCCCCACCAGCACCCACGCCACCAGCTCAGCCCTTGGTCCGACGGCGCCCTGCTCGCCCCGAGCGTGAGCTCGAAGCCGAACGCGAGGTCGAAGGGAAGCTCGCTCCTGTGCCCAAGAGGCGGGCCCCAGAACCGCTAGTGGCCACCAACAAGGAGATCACCATCACTGAGGGCATCACCGTTAAGGAGCTCGCCGAAAAGCTCGGCGTGAAGGCTAGCGCCCTGATTAAGAAGTTGCTCGAGGAGCGCAAGCTCCTGGTGACCATCAACCAGGTCTTAGATGTCAAGCTCGCAGAAGAAATTGCGGAATCTTTAGGAGCGAAGGTCACCCGCACCACCACCCTTGAAGAGGAGGCATTACCGGCCGCCGAGCCCGTCGAGGCCGAAGAGGAAAATCTGCAGCCCAGGCCACCTGTAGTGACGGTCATGGGGCACGTGGACCACGGCAAGACGTCGTTACTGGACGCTATACGTTCCACCAGGGTGGCCGAAAAAGAGGCCGGCGGGATCACACAACACATCGGCGCCTCAGTTGTCGAACACGAGGGGAAGAAAATCGTGTTCATCGACACCCCGGGCCACGAGGCTTTTACGCGCATGCGGGCCCGAGGCGCGAAAGTGACCGATATCGTCGTCCTTGTAGTCGCGGCTGACGATGGCGTGATGCCTCAGACGATCGAGGCGATCGACCACGCCCGAGCGGCAAAAGTCCCGATCATCGTGGCCATCAATAAGATCGACAAGCCCGAGGCCAACCCGCAGCGGGTTATGCAGCAGCTGGCCGAACGTGGTTTGATCCCAGAAGCGTACGGTGGCGACACGGTGGTGGTCGAGGTGTCGGCCCGAACCAAGCAGGGCATCCCAGACCTGCTCGAAATGATCCTTCTGGTGGCCGAGATGCAAAACCTGAGGGCCAACCCCAATCGGCCTGCCATAGGAACCGTGCTGGAAGCCAAGCTGGATCGCGGACGCGGGCCTGTAGCCACGGTGCTGGTACGAAACGGGACTTTGCGTACGGGTGACTATTTCCTGTGCGGGACTCTGTACGGGCGCGTGCGTGCTTTGTTCGACGACCGGGGTCGCCCAGTCAAGGAAGCTGGCCCCTCGATCCCGGTCGAGGTACTGGGGCTCGAAGAAGTCCCTGAGGTCGGTGAGACGTTCCAGGTTGTAGCTGACCTCGAAAAGGCGAAGCAGATCGCCGAGTTCCGCAAGGCCCAGGAGCGAGAGCAGCAGGTCGCCAAACCGGCCCCAATCAGCCTGGAGCAACTGCATAAGCAGCTCAGCGAGGGCCAGGTTAAAGAACTCAACGTCATCGTCAAAGCCGATGTGGGCGGCACCGCCGAAGCGGTCGCCGAAGCTTTACGCAAGCTCTCCACGGATAAGGTGCGCATCGAGGTCATCCACGCCGGCGTGGGTGCGATCACCGAGTCTGACGTTCTGCTCGCCTCCACGGCGAACGCCATCATCGTCGGTTTCAACGTCCGACCCGAGCGCAGCGCCGCCCAGCTCGCTGAGCAGGAGAAAGTCGATATCCGGCTGCATTCGGTGATTTACGAGCTCACCGACGAAATCAAGAAAGCGATGCTGGGCATGCTCGAGCCGGTCATTCGGGAGGTCTATCGAGGCCGGGCGGAGGTTTTGCAGATCTTCCGCATTTCCAAGGTCGGAACGGTGGCAGGTTGTGTTGTGCGCGATGGTGTACTCACGCGCGACAGCCAAGTCCGGATCATTCGGGACAACGTGGTCATCCATACCGGGCGTGTGGCCTCGTTGAAGCGTTTCAAAGACGACGTCAACGAAGTCAAGAGCGGTTTCGAGTGTGGCGTGGCCATCGAGAACTTTGGCGACATTAAGCCGGGCGACATCATCGAGGCGTTTGTCACCGAACGGGTAGCAGCCGAAGCTCTGGTTTGATGTGCCAGGAGCTCATCAGCCGCCGTGGCCTGGCGAGCTGACGGCCGATGCCTGTATAACGGCGGAGGTCGATATGGCAGCCATTGGCGTCCTGACGTTCACCTTGCAATTGGATCACGCCCGGTCTTTGAAGGATAAGCGCCAGGTCGTGCGCAGTCTCAAAGACCGGCTCCGGTCTCGCTACAACGTGGCCGTCGCGGAGATCGACGATCAGCACCTCTGGCAGCGAGGGTTGATTGCCGCGGTCACTGTGGGGGCCAACCGCGCCATTGCCGAGCACACGCTCCAAGCGGTGGAAAAAGAGGCCTTCGCTACACTGGGGCCCATGCTGGTCGATGTGACGTGGGAGTGGATCGAGTAAGCGAGCCAAGGAAGCGACTTCATGGAACCCATCCGCCGGCAGCGCCTCGCTGAGGTCCTCCGAGAAGAGTTGGAAGAGATCATTAACTACGAGCTGCAGGATCCCCGCATCGGCGATGTCGTCGTTAGCGAAGTTTTGTTTCCCGGTGGGAGCAAGCACGCACGGGTCCGCATCTTAGTCCCGCCTGGATCCCAGCCGCAGCGAACAATCGCGGCTTTGCGACACGCACGGGGCTACATTCGTTACTTACTCGCCACACGTCTATCGCTGCACCATATCCCGGAGCTCGAATTCGAACCCGCCGTCAGTGAACAGGTGGCCGCCCACATGAAAGCCCTGCTGCGTCGGATCCGCAAAGGGCGACCGCGCGACCAACAAGAACCTTCCTCAGTGAGTGAATCGGCCGAAGATCCCGACGAACTGTTATGAAGCTACTGCGCACGTTGTTGGGGCTGTGCTTCGCGGTTGCCTGGGCCGAAGAGCTGCGCATCTCCGCCCACTGCACGGCTATGGGCACCACTTACACTATCGTGGCTTACCACTCAGACCGGCGAACGCTCGAAACTGCAGTCGACGAAGCGTGCGCTGAAATCCAGCGCATCGACAGCTTCCTGTCTCACTACCGTCAGGATAGCGAGCTGAGCCGCGTCAATCGTGAAGCGGCCCAACGCCCTGTCCCCGTGAGCCAAGAACTGTTCGACCTGTTGGTGGCGTGCCAGCGTTACAGCCAACAAAGCCAGGGAGCCTTCGATATCACCGTTGGCCCACTGGTGAAGATCTGGGGGTTCTATCGCGGCGAGGGCCGCATGCCCCATCGAGCCGAAATTCGGCAGGCCCTCTCCCGCGTCGGATATCGCAAGTTGGAGTTGGATGCCACGAACCGCACGGTCCGCTTTAAGGTACCGGGTATGGCTCTCGACCCCGGTGGAATCGGTAAAGGCTACGCAGTGGACCGGGTGGTGGAACGGCTGCGCCAGTTAGGGATTCGTTCCGCGTTGATCAGCGCAGGCGGCAGTAGCATTTACGCCCTTGGAGCTCCACCGGGCCAGCCAGGGTGGAAAGTTCAAATCCGCAACCCGTTGGCCCCCAGCCGCACCATCGAAGAGGTCACGCTGAAGGACGAGTCGATCTCCACTTCTGGCGTCTATGAGAAGTACTTCCTCTGGGGAGGACGTCGCTACGCCCACATTTTCGACCCCCGGACGGGATACCCGGTTCAAGGCACACTGGCGGTGTCGGTGATCGCTCCGAAGACCCTGGACAGCGAGGCCTGGACAAAGCCTTTTTTCATCCTCGGCCGCAAGTGGACCCAGCGATTCAAGCCGATGGGCTGGCGAGTTTTCTATTGTGAAGATAAGAAGGACCGACCATGCGCGTGGCTCCCGTGAGTAGTCGATTGCTCGATGCATGTCGCCGGCGCCCGACAGATGTGCGGCCTGTGTGGTTCATGCGCCAGGCGGGTAGATACTTAAAGCCTTACCGGGATATTCGGTCCCGATACGGGATTCTGGAAATTTGCAAGAATCCGGAGCTGGCCGCGACCGTCACCCTCCAGCCGGTAGAGATCCTGGATGTGGACGCGGCTATCATCTTCGCGGATCTGTTGCTTCCGGTCGAGGTAATGGGGCTGAAGCTTAGGTACGTCAGCGGGGAGGGTCCAGTTATTGATAACCCCGTGCGCACCTCTATGGATGTCGACGCTCTGTCCACGTCCAACGTCGACGATCTCGGCTATGTAGGCGAGGCCATCCAACTAGTCAACCGGGCGTTAGCGGGTCGGGTCCCGGTGATTGGGTTCGTAGGAGCGCCGTTCACCGTAGCCAGTTACATGATCGAGGGTTGTGCTTCCAGGACATTCCTGCTCACCAAGCGCATGATGTACAGCAACGAGCCACTCTGGCACCGGCTGATGGGCAAGCTGGTGGACGTGCTGAGCGGTTTCGGCCTGTTACAGGTCACCGCTGGGGCCCATGTGATCCAGGTCTTCGATAGCTGGGCCGGAGCCCTCGGGCCGGACGATTACGTCCGTTACGTCCAGCCTTACTCCCGGGCCGTCATTGAACGGATCCGTGCCACTGGCGTCCCTGTGATCCACTTCGGGACCGGGACCGGGGGGTTCTTCCGGGAACTGCTGGCCGCAGGCGGGGACGTGATCGGCTTGGACTGGCGCGTCAACATTGACCACGCGTGGATGGAAATGAGCTATAGGAGTGGGGTGCAAGGCAATCTAGACCCCGCAGTTTTGTTCGCCCCGTTGCCGGAACTGCGCAACCGCGTGCACGAGCTACTCCGGCGCACCGGAAATCGCCCTGGACACATCTTTAACTTAGGGCACGGCATACTGCCCGACACCCCGGTGGATCATGTCAAAGCGGTCGTGGACTTCGTGCGCGAATTCAAACTCAGTTGAGCGGACGGCTGTACTGCTGCTGGCCTACGGGGCACCGGAACGAGTCGCTGATGTACCGGCCTACTTGCACCACGTGACGCACGGCCGACCTTTGCCTGCCTCTGTAGTGGCTGAGGTGAGCCGGCGCTACGCGCAGATCGGAGGTGGTTCACCCCTGCGCCAGTGGACCGAACGCCAGGCAGAGGCGCTGGGGCGCGAGCTAGGGCTCCCGGTCTACGTAGGCATGCGCCATTGGGAGCCCTTCGTGAGGGACACGCTCAGCCGCATGCGAGATGACGGGGTTGAGCGCGTGGTGGCTTTATGCTTAGCGCCTCAGTACTCGCAGCTCAGCGTGGAGGCATACTTCCGCGCCATGCAAGAGGGTATGGCCGAGTTAGGCTACCAACCCATGGTGCACTACGTGCGAAGCTACTCCGAGCATCCGCTCCTTATTGAGGCCTTTGCCGAGCGCCTGGCGAGGTTGTTGCCGGCTGAAATGGTGTTGTTCACGGCCCACAGCCTGCCCATCGCTATGCTTGATCCATCCGACCCATACCCCAGCGAGGTACTGGCCACAGCCCGACGGGTAGCCGAACGCTTGCAGTTGCCGCAATGGGAATTCGCCTACCAAAGTCAAGGCATGAGCGGCGGCGAATGGCTGGGCCCTACGGTCGAAGAATGCATCGACCGCTACGCGCTAGCCGGGATCAGGCGATTGGTCATCCAACCGATCGGCTTTGTGTCCGATCACGTTGAGATCCTTTACGACGTGGACATCCAGTTCCGAACCTACGCAGCCCAACGCGGTATCCACCTGGAACGCGCGGAGTCGCTCAATTGCTCGCCCAAATTCATCCAGTGTCTCGCCAATCTGGTGAGGACGACTTTGGCAGATTGATGCACGTTGGACTGCTCATCATCGGCGGAGGAATCTCGGGGCTCGCCACGGCCTACTACGCGAGCCGGGCCGGCCTTCAGTGCTGGCTGGTGGAGAAACGACCTCGTTTAGGCGGCGTGATCCTCACGGAGGAGATCGACGGGTGTATCGTCGAGGGTGGACCTGACGGCTTCCTCTCGGTTAAGCCTTGGGCACGTGAGCTCATCGAAGAGCTCGGTTTGGGCCAGGATCTGATCGGTTCGAACGATGACCGCCGCCTTACGTTCATCGTCCGGCAGGGTCGCTTGGTCCCGTTGCCGGAAGGGCTCTTGCTGATGGTTCCCACCCGGGTCTGGCCTGTGTTGTCGACTCGATTGTTTAGCTGGCGAACCAAGCTGCGCATAGCACTCGAGGTATTCCGCGAGCCGGCTCGAGTCGACCACGATCGCAGCGTGGCGGAGTTCGTGCAGGATCATTACGGAGAAGAGGTGGTGGATTACTTGGCAGAACCACTGCTGGCCGGCGTGTACGGTGGCGATGCGCGGTTGCTGAGCGCTGAGTCGGTCTTGCCAGAGTTTGTGCAGCTGGAGCGGCGACACGGCAGCCTGACCCTAGGAGCCTGGCATTTGGCCCGAGCGAGAAGTCGCACCGCAACACCACTGTTCCAGTCCTTGCGCCAAGGCATGGGTTGTCTCGTCCGTGCGCTGGAGGCCCGGGCCCGACCCAACGTTCGGATCATCCATGCGGAGGCCGAGACAATTCACCACAGTGCAGAGGGCTACCAAGTGAGGATCGGCGGCGATTGGATCAGCACCAGGAGCGTCGTGGTAGCCTGCCCGGCCTGGGAGGCGGCTCAGTTGGTCGAGCAGTTGGACGGGGAACTGGCCACAATTTTGCGTTCCATCCCTTACACCTCTTCGGTCACGGTGGTGCTTGGCTACGATGCGGCTCAGGTGCCGGAGCCTACTCGAGGATTTGGATTTCTGATCCCGCGTGTGGAAGGGCACTCACTGATTGCAGCCACCTGGGTCGGAGTGAAGTACAGCCACCGCAGCCGCCAAGGCTTAACTCTGCTGCGATGCTTCCTCGGGGGAGCGCGGGACACCGGGGTCACCCAGCGATC
>JAUQPO010000178.1 GCA_030550335.1 Acidobacteriota bacterium | reverse complement strand
CGTCCGCGATGTCCAGCCAGAAGTCAGGGACAGGTCCGATACAGAAACGGAACGCGTTCCAGTGCAGCTGCTTGGGGATATCCCCGAGTAGCTTTCGTACCCAGTCGCGGCGCCACGGCAGGTTCTTGCAGAGTGGATCTTCGAAGAACCGGTGCAAGGTAATGTTGGAACCGCGCAGGAAGTAAACCCTCCCGTTCAGATAGGCTCTACGTGTGGTCGTATCGAAGCGAAACTCCCGCATGCCGAACCGGGTCCGGACAGTGTCTCCGCCAGTGCTGGTTTCCAGCACGTAGAGGAACGGTGACTCTGGCGACCACAGTCGCGGGCGTGGAATCGGAATCTCCACGGTAACCTGGCGTCGCTCGTCCGCAGCAAGATGCAGGAGCAAGGGTGGCGATTGGGCTACTGGCTGTTGCGAATCCCATTCTAGAACCCGGTGCGTGAGCGTTGCAGTACGAGCTGCACCAGGGTTGGACAATTGTACCTGCACGAGGACACTCGAGCGATTGAGTCTGGGTGCAACTTGGACCCATTCGATGATTGGGGGATCGGTCAGCCAGAGCTCCACCCGGTCGTAAACCCCGGGCGTCCATTTCCTTTTCTCAAAGTCCGTTCCGGCTGGCGCCCATGGTGGCAACGCTGCAGGATGAGCGCCCACCCTGACAAGCAGCGTGTTCGTGCTTTCCCAGTCCACGGCTGAGGTCACATCGAAGTAGCTGGCCGTGAAGCAGCCGAGGTACTCGCCAATCTTTCGACCATTGAGCCAGACGGCCGTGCCGAACTGGGCCTTGCCGATCTTGAGGATCGCCCGCTCGCGGCGTAGAGGCACGGTGAAAGTGCGGCGGTACCATAGATAATTCCGTTTTTGGCGGGGTATGCCTACCGCCCGGGTCAAAGCGTCCTTGGGGAGTTCCCCACGACGGACAAGGTTCCAAATTAGCTCCCGGCTGTCGAAACGATCGATGTCCTCGAAAGCCGGCTGAGCTAGGTTCGCAAGGCCGGGTACGGGCACCACGCGGTCGAATTGTGTGGGAATGGCGTCGGGAGCGAGGCTGTCAGCAATTTGCCATTGGCCATCGAGAGGTACAACGACTCGTTCCGCCAGGGCGGGGGTCAAGGCCAAAACGAGCAGGATCCATAAAGACGATCGTGGGGCGTTCAGCATGTGTCCCAGTTTACTGAGTGCAAGGGGTAGGCTTGTCGCTCCAGTTCGTGAACTCGGGTGTGCCCGGACCGTTGAGAGTCCGAAACACACCAGCTTGGAAAATTCGGGCTTATACGGGGCGGGGACCATGCTGCTCAGTGCCCGTAGCGATTGGGGTTACTCGCCACGGCCGCTGGCTCGTAATTGCGAGCCGGTAAAGTGCAGCCGCGGCTGGGTGAATCTCAACAAGTTTTGATTCCCTCATTACTGAACGCGCGGTGGTGGTGCGTTTGGCCCGCGTTCTCCCGCCCGGCTCAGGCATCAAAAAACTGGAGTGAGCAGCCAAATGGGGGCCACGATCGTCGTTTTGGGTGGCGGCGTAGGGGGTTTGGTAGCGGCCAATGAGCTGCGCCGGCAATTGCACAGCGGGCATCGGGTCGTCTTAATCGAGCGCAATCAGCACCACGCGTTCGCTCCCGGTTTTTTGTGGCTGATGACTGGGCGACGGCGCCCCGACGATATCCGAAGGCCCCTGAATCAGCTGCTGCGCCGGGGTTTGGAATTCCTCCCGGCGGAAGTCCTAGAAATCGACACCTCACGACGGCGAATTCGGACCAGTGCTGGCGTGCTTTCTTACGATTTCCTGGTGGTCAGTCTGGGCGCAGAGCTCACTCCGGAGGCGGTGCCTGGGTTCGCCACTGCAGCGGAGACGTTCTATAGCTTCGACGGGGCGCTGCGTTTACTTGAACGGCTGCGATCGTTTGCAGGCGGGCGCGTTGCGGTGGTCATCGCCAGTCTTCCATATAAATGTCCCGCCGCCCCCTACGAAGGCGCCATGCTCATCGCAGAGTATTTGCGCCGCCGCGGGCTGTCTGCGAAAGTGACGGTGCAGCTATTCACGCCAGAGCCGCAACCCTTGCCCGTAGCTGGGCCTCGGGTTGGCGAGGCAATCCGGCAGCTGCTCAAGGCTAGGGGAGTGGAGTTCTATCCTTTGCATCAATTGACGGCTGTTGAGCCCGCGGTGCGTCGGTTGCTGTTCGCCAATGGCAGCGAGGTCGCTTACGACCTGCTGGTAGGCATCCCCCCACACCGTGCACCGAGGGTGGTGACAGAAGCTGGACTAACGAACCCAGTTGGCTGGATACCTGTCGATGCCCATACCCTACTGACTCGTGACGAACGTGTTTACGCCATCGGGGACGTCACGGTCATCCCCTTGCCGGGTCGGTGGCGGTCGGACGTACCTTTAATGTTGCCGAAGGCTGGAGTGTTTGCCCACGCTCAAGGACACGTGGTCGCGCAGCGCATTGCCGCCGAGGTCAACGGCCGCCCTTCAAGCGCCACGTTTTGTGGCCATGGGTACTGCATGTTGGAAACCGGGCAGGATTTTGCAGGGTTCGCATACGGGAACTTTTTCGCACAACCTGCTCCCGAAGTCCACCTAAAGCAGTTAGGTCGCGCGTGGCATGTGGCAAAGGTGTTATTCGAGAAGTGGTGGCTTGCCCCGGTCGGGGTCCGTCGGACGTTACTGCAGTGGTTTCTAGAGGCTGGCGGCAAGCTCTACGGCGTCCCGGTTCGTTTGTGACCTCATTAGTCGAGGAGTCAGATGCGGTATCTGGTCATCTTGAACGATCCACCTTATGGAAACGAGCGGAGTTACAACGGCTTGCGCTTGGCTCTGGCTTTAGCCAAAGAGCCTGATAGCGAAGTGCGCGTATTCCTCATGGGGGACGCAGTTTGGTGTGCGATGGCGGGTCAGGCCACGCCCGCCGGGTATTACAACCTCGAGCGGATGTTGACCCTGTTATGCACGCGCGGTGGCAAGCTGGGGTTTGCGGATCCTGTATGGACGCGCGTGGGTTGAAACCCGAGGCGCTGGTTCCCGGAGCACAGCGTAGCTCCATGGAAGAGCTTACGCGGTGGACTCAAGAAGCTGACCGTGTGATCGTCTTCTAAAGCAGCTGCACTTGCGTTCCTGTCACCTTCTTACCGGGTGAGCCCAGGTTGAGGCTGTGGTGGTCCTTTTCGGTGGGCGTGCAACTGGATTTTCCCCACGCTTCGGCGGGTCGTCGGCCCCCGGACCTCTGCATGAGGGCAAGCACGCAGTTGGACGGTACGGCTCGCTTTAGGCCAAGGGTTCGCAACAGCCGCGCGGGTCTGAACTAACCACTTCCTCGCTTGGGTTAACCTGGCGGAGGGCTCTCCGTTATTCGCCCATTATTTGCCGGCTTGCTTTTTGCGACTGCTGCAGTTCGACCCACGGGTGTGCCTGTGGCAGCTCCTTGCAGGCCGCCAACTTTTTTCTGTTGCTTGGTCAACCGCACGATGAGCCCCGGAGCCCGCCGCTTGCTGGACCGTCCTGGGACTGTCGTCCAAGCTCGGCGTTCTCACAGCTGGGCGAGCCGGTTTTCCCGGTAAGCTATGTTCGCCAAGTGGGGTCCTGCGACCGCAGCGGCGGCAATTTCCACCGTGCAGTTGGGCTGTTGTCGCGTACGGACACATTCGAGGAAGTTTAAAAGGTGCGGTTCGGTGCTTGTGCCGCCGGGATCTTTTTCTTCGGCGATGAGTTCGAGTTTTCCAGGGTGCTGCCAAGGTTGCGGTGTATGCTTGGCGTTACGGTAGATCCGATACCCGAACCGATCCAGGACCATTGTGGCTTCCTCGCCGTGGAAGCGGATCGACCAATCGAAGTTGTAATCCGTGCGGTAGTTTAACGTCCAAGTGGCGATGAAGTCGCCATAATCGAACACGGCACTGAAGACGTTAGGCACTTCGGCCCCGGGAGCATTGATGATCTTCCCGTGACATACGGCCGAGCGGGGCGGCCCCGAGTTGGCGAACCACTGAACTACGTCCATCAAGTGGGTTCCTTGATCCGTCATGTTGCCGCCGGAGTAATCCCAGAACGCCCGCCACCAGCGAAAGCGGCGCGGTTCGAATGGTCGCTTTGGAGCTGGGCCTAAGAACAATTCCCAGTGGAGTTTGCCCGGGAGAGGAGAGTTGTCCAAGGGTAGTTCGAACGCCCAGTTCCAACTAGCTTCTACCAGCGACAGCTTGCCTAGCATGCCTTGCCAGACGACATCCCTGGCCTTCAGCACAAACGGCAGGCTTCGCCGCTGCATGCCCACTTGGACGATCCGATCGCTTCGTCGGACCGCTTCCACCATGAGCTGGCTTTCCTCAAGGTTGAGTGACAAGGGCTTTTCCAGATACACGTCTCTTTTTGCTTCGAGGGCTGCCAGCAGACACGGCCGGTGATGATGATCTGGCGTAGCGATGACGACGAAGTCTACGGTTTCTTTGGCGAGCATCTCGCCATAATCGAGGTAAAGCTTCACGTCATTCGGGGATTCCGCGCGGGCTGCTTCGAGGTTTGGCTCGTAGACGTCGCACAGGGCACGGCAGCGGGCTCCTAGTTTTTGGAACGCGCGGTTAAGGTAGCGCCCGCGGCTCCCTGTGCCTACAACCGCATAGGTGAGGACGTCATTCGCGGACTTTACTCTTTGGGTGCTAAACAACGAGGCGAGTGGGAGAGCGCTTTTCAAGAAGGCGCGTCGCTGCATCGGCTACCCATTGACCTCCGCTCTTTTAGTGTAGTGAGGCTAGTGGCTGGCACCGTGCCGATCTAGCAGCGAGCCGGTCGGGCGGACTAGGAAGCGGCCCGGCAAGTTTCTCTGACACAGTGTCATGGCAAAACCGCTTGTCGAAAACGTGCCTGGTTGGGTTGCTGTACCTGGGCGGAGGTGTTGAATTGGGGCGAGGTTTCAAAGCCATGGGGCTGTCGTCGGGAAACGTTTCAATTGGTAACACCTTACCCCGTTGGTGCTCCGTAGTCCACGTTCACTCAGTAGCTAAGCGCTGTCGAGCCGTTCGTAGAGGAGAAGACCGGTACTCACGGACGCGCAGTGAAGGACTTCGAGGAAGGGGATCTAGTGCCATTGAATTACGAGGCAAGGGGTAAGCTGAGCGACAGTGGAGTAGAGGTTCAGTCACTCCGCTGGTGGTTCCAACGCCGCCCGGAAAAGTCGTTGGGGACTACAGTCTGTATCCGACAAGACGAGCTGATGGTTGAGCTGAGGTCAGTCCCCCTGCAGAGATGGAGTTCCGCGGCTCATCTGACCTATTTCCGCTACGAGGCCACGGGCACGGCTATCGCCTCGCGGATCGTGTCGGCGAGTGGCCGGAGGCGCTGGCTGGCTCCGGATAACACGACCGCAGGGTAGAGAAAACTCTGACGTTCACCCGGTTCAACCCGGGGGCCGGCAATTCGATTCGGGTTTCGAAGTGAAGTTACCCGGAGGCCGGTGCTAGAGGGGCGTTGTTGACAGCTCAGTTGCCGGGTGCCTAAACTAGTGATGAGGCTGGGCTCGTGCCAGGGGTATCCTGGCCGCTGCGACAGCGAGAGCCTGGCTCGGGTCTGATCCCAGCGCCGCAGCTTACGGGTGCAGGCCTGTCAGATTGAGCGAGAGGCGTTGAAGTCCCAGTAGCTGGGTACCGGCTGCGGGCCACACGGCAGACCAGGGGCCGCAGAGTGGCGAGGCAGTCGGAGCGTTCAGGAGCTTCCCCAGAGAGGTCTCAAGCCTAACCGAGGGATCTGGCTCAAAGGGAACGAGGGAACAAACGTGCCGACGTTCAACCAGCTTGTACGGAAGGGCCGGCAACGGCCTAAATACAAAACGGCAAGTCCGGCATTGCAGGGCTGCCCGCAGAAGCGAGGGGTGTGCGTGCGCGTCTACACGACCACGCCGAAGAAGCCTAACTCGGCCCTGCGGAAGGTGGCCCGGGTACGGTTGACCAACGGCATCGAGATCACCGCGTATATTCCCGGCATCGGGCACAACCTTCAGGAACACTCTATCGTGCTCGTCCGGGGCGGACGTGTGAAGGACTTGCCTGGCGTGCGCTACCACATTATTCGCGGTGCGCTGGACGCAGCCGGGGTGGCTGACCGCCGTCAGAGCAGGTCCAAGTACGGGGCCAAGCGGCCTAAGAGCTAAGCAGCGAGCGAGTAGCTATGGCACGGCGACGACGAGCAGAGCCACGGGAGATCCCACCGGATCCGATCTATAACTCTACGCTGGTCCAAAAGTTCATCAACTGCATGATGTGGGACGGCAAGAAGTCTGTGGCGATGCGGATCTTTTACGACGCTATGGACCGGATCCGGCAACAGACTAACGATGATCCGCTGAAGATCTTCAAGAAAGCCGTCGAGAACTGCAAGCCGGTCATGGAAGTCAAGACGCGGCGAGTCGGTGGCGCCAATTACCAGGTGCCGGTTGAGGTACCGCCCAATCGGCGCACTAGCCTCGCCATCCGGTGGCTGATCCAGGCGGCCCGGGCGCGCTCCGAGAAGGGCATGCCGGCGAAGCTGGCCGCCGAATTGCTGGATGCTTCGAACCTGCGCGGTGGTGCGGTGAAAAAGAAGGACGACGTGCACCGCATGGCCGAAGCCAACCGCGCGTTCGCCCACTATCGCTGGTAAAGGAGGGGTCGGAGAAGGATGCCACGCTCGGTTCCAATTGAGAAGATGCGCAATATCGGCATCGCTGCTCACATCGATGCCGGCAAGACCACGACCACCGAGCGGATCTTGTATTACACCGGGCGCACCTACAAGATCGGCGAGGTGGATGAGGGGACTGCCGTCATGGACTGGATGGAGCAGGAGCAGGAGCGTGGCATCACAATTACTGCTGCGGCAACCACCTGCACTTGGCGAGGTCACCAGATCAACATTATCGATACGCCTGGCCACGTAGATTTCACGGCTGAGGTGGAGCGGAGCCTGCGCGTGCTGGACGGTGCCATTGCGATCTTTGACGCGGTGGCTGGCGTCCAGCCTCAGTCGGAGACCGTCTGGCGTCAGGCCGACAAGTACCGCGTACCGAGGATCTGCTTCATCAACAAGATGGACCGCGTAGGCGCCGATTTCTTCTACGCGGTCCAAACTATCGTGGACAAGCTCCACTGCCGGCCTGTGCCGATCCAAATCCCGATCGGCCGCGAGGATAGTTTCGTAGGCGTTGTCGACCTGATCCGCTGGAAGGCTCGGGTCTGGCGCGAGGAAACACTAGGGGCTCAGTACGACGACTTGGATGTGCCTCCCGAGCTCGAAGACTTGGCCCGCCAGGAACGGGAAAAGTTGATCGAGGCCGTGGCCGAGCACGACGAGGGGATCTTCGCCAAGTACGTGCACGGCGAAGAAATTAGCCCCGAGGATCTCATCC
>JAUQPO010000177.1 GCA_030550335.1 Acidobacteriota bacterium | reverse complement strand
GGGAATCGCTCACCCAACTTACCCCTTCGCCCTGAGGACGTGGGGGTGGCGGAGATCCTCAAACAAGCTGGTTATCGCACCGCTCTCATCGGCAAGTGGGCGCTTGGGGAACTCGGATCCACCGGCTATCCGTTACGGAAGGGGTATGACTATTTCTTCGGTTACTTCAACCAAACCCACGCCCACAATTACTACCCGGAGCTGCTACTCGAAAACCACGAAGCCCGGCTGCTGCGCGGCAATATGGGCACTCAACGCAAGGAGTATTCCCACGACCTGTTCACGGAAAAGGCTTTGGACTTCCTGCGCGCCCGCGACGATCGACCGTTTTTCCTTCACCTGGCTTATACCATTCCCCACGCCAACAACGAACTCGGCCGCGACACGGGTAACGGCATGGAGGTCCCCGACTACGGCCCCTACGTCCAAACCGACTGGCCGCTTCCAGAAAAAGGCTTCGCGGCCATGATCACGCGCATGGACCGCGACATCGGACGAATCCTCGATACGCTGAAGCAAACGGGCCAAGAGGACAACACCATCGTGATCTTCACCTCCGACAATGGCCCGCACCGCGAGGGTGGGCATGACCCGGACTTCTTCGACAGCAACGGCCCGTTGCGAGGCATCAAGCGCGATCTGTACGAGGGAGGCATACGGGTTCCGATGATCGTGCGCTGGCCAAGCCGGATCGCTCCGGGCCAGGTGAGCGAGTTCGTGTGGGCGTTCTGGGACTTCCTGCCCACTTGTGCCGAGCTCGCGGGTGTAAAGCCGCCGGAAGGTTTGGATGGAATCTCGGTGCTCCAGGCGCTCGCGGGGGAACCCGGTCGCCAACGCGAGCACGAGTATCTGTACTGGGAGTTCCACGAGCGCGGGTTCAGCCAGGCTGTGCGCTTGGGGGACTGGAAGGGCGTTCGGCTGGATCTGGACAAGCCAATCGAGCTGTACAACTTGCGGGAGGACCCCGGAGAGCAGCACGATGTAGCCGCGCGTCACCCGGACATAGTGGCCCGGATTGAGCGGATCATGCGCGAGGCCCGCACAGAGTCGCCCCACTGGCCCGTAGGTCGCGCTCGTCGACGAGCAGGAACGCAAGCGGACACGGGCGGCTGAACAGCCCACTGGTGCGCCGCGGTCACCGGGCGCGTCCGTCGGTCTTCCGGCGGTTAGTGAACACCGAGAAGCCAGGCTTTCACTTCCGGCAGATGCCCGAACATACCAGCGGCGTTCTGTGGTAGCGCTTATGGCCCACTCACGCGAGGCCAGCTTCCAGTAAGATTGGTCAGAGGCAAAAGGACCATGCAGGTTCACCGGCTCATTCTCGGTTTCGCGATGTGCACTTGTTGTCCTCTTTTTCTACCCGGTCAGCCTGGTGTTGAGCGCCTGAGCTCCCCAAACGGCCTGATAGAAATCGCGTTCATGACCATTGGACAAGGAGGAGCCGCGGCCGATGCTGGCCAGTTGCACTACCAGGTGAGTTACCGGGGAAAGTCCTTGATTACCCGGTCTGCTCTAGGCTTGCAACTGGAAGGCCGACCTGCTTTAGGAAGTGCGGTCCGCATCGTCTCGGCCCAACGTGCCAGCCACGACGAAACGTATACGGTAGTCCACGGCAAATCGAACCCGGTGCGGAATCGGTACAACGGCTTGCGGCTCGAGCTAGCGGAGGCGGGGCCCGCCGGGAGGCAACTGGTAATAGAGGCGCGGGCATATGACGATGGCGTGGCGTTTCGGTATGTAGTTCCGAAACAACCTGCAGCCCCGCTCTTCGCACTGGTGGCTGAAAATACCGAATTCCGGCTCGTCACGGATTCATTCGCCTACGCGCTGTACCTGCGAGGGTTCCGCACGAGTTATGAAGACGACTACACGATCGAGCCGGTGAGCGGCATCGAGCCGGACCGATTGATCGGATTGCCTTTGTTGCTTGAAGTCCCGGGAGTTGCTTGGGTCGCGATTACCGAAGCCCATTTAGAGAACTACGCAGGAATGTACCTGCGTCGCGATGTGCGTGGCTCGGCCACAGGCTTCCGAGTGGATCTTCCACCCAATCCGGAACAACCCAACCTGAAAGTCTTCGCTGCAACTCCCCACCAGAGTCCGTGGCGCGTGATCATGATTGCCGATCACCCCGGCCGGTTGATCGAGTCCAATCTGATCATCAACCTGAATCCACCTAATGAGCTTGCCGACACCTCGTGGATTAAACCGGGAAAAGCCGCTTGGGATTGGTGGTTCGGGCGTGTACAGACGCCGGAGGGTTTCACGACCGGCATGGACACCCGTACGTTCAAGCACTTGGTGGACTTCGCTGCCGAATCGGGATTCGACTACGTGTTAGTCGATGAAGGCTGGTCCGACCGGGTCGAAATCCTCCAGCCAAAGTCAGAAGTGGACATCCAGGAGATCATCCGTTACGCCAGCAGCAAGGGCATAGGTATCTGGTTATGGCTCCACTGGACAGGAGTGGATAAATATCTCGACCAAGCCTTCGCGCTCTACCAGAAGTGGGGCGTCCGCGGGGTGAAGATCGACTTCATGGATCGCGATGATCAGTGGATGGTCAACTGGTATCGGAAGGTGGTACGAAAGGCCGCCGAGCATCGTCTGATGGTCAACTTCCATGGTGCGTACAAGCCCTGCGGAATGCGTCGTACGCTGCCGAACCTATTGACCCGCGAGGGTGTGCTTGGCCTGGAGTACACCAAGTGGAGTGCCCGCGTGAACCCGGAACACAACCTGATGCTCCCATTTACACGCATGCTCGCCGGGCCGATGGATTACACGCCAGGCGGCTTCGACAATGTCCCCAAGGCGGAGTTCCGCCCGCGTTTCCACGATCCGGTGGTCTTGGGGACCCGTGCTCACCACCTAGCCACCTTTGTGGTCTACGAGAGTCCTTTGATGGTCGTCTGCGATCATCCATCGGCCTATCGCGGTGAACCTGCTTTCCAGTTCATCCGGGACGTGCCGACCAACTGGGACGAAACACGAGTGCTCGACGGCCAGCCCGGCGACTACATCGTCCTCGCGCGCCGTCGAGGCCGCGAATGGTACTTGGGGGCGATGACCGATTGGACCCCGCGCACTCTAGAGATCAAGCTTGACTTCTTGGAGCCGGGCAATTACGTGGCAACCGTGTATGCCGACGGGCCCGACGCAGCGGACAATCCCAAGAGCGTAACAATCACGCGGCAGGTCGTTTCGCCGCAATCGGCTGTCAAGATTGTCATGGCACCAGGCGGGGGTTGGACCGCTCGAATCCAGCCGAAATGAGCTAACCAAACGGCGAACCGCTGACAGGCTTAGGACGATGGAGCAACGGAGATTCAGCCGACGGAAACTATTCAGCTGGGCAGGAGGGTCGCTGGGAGTCCTCCTTGTTGAAGGCTGTAACCGCGAAGGTATTCGAGGCCTGAGGCTTGTCCCGCAGAGCCTGCTTGGAAACCTACGCCGTGAAGAAGGCCAGGCACCGATTCCTGGAGCCGTATGGCTGGTGGCTGAGGACGTGGGTGATGGCCTCGAATATCGTTTCCCGCCAGGCACACTGGCGAAGGCCAGCTATTTGACCTGCGACATGCTCGTGGACGGCCTCTACCTGGCCGTGTTCGACCTGGCGCTCATGGAAGGCGAAGAAGGCAAGGCGTTTCACTTCCGCTTCGGTGCACTCCACCAGTGTTCGCTGCGCGTACGCATGCCCCTGAACCTGGTGGACCAAAACCGGTGGGGTATCGATCGGGAAGGCGCCTTTTTGAAGCCGCGATGCTCGGGAGATCGGGTGGACCTAGCTAAGGTGGACCGCATGCGGTTCACCCTGTTGCGCAAAAGCCCCCAACCGGTACGCTGGTGCATGACGAACTTTATCGCTGCCGAGACTGAACCGCCGCGACTGGCCCGGCCGGTCCTGCCCAAAGGTCCGCTGCTGGACGAACTAGGCCAAAGCCGGTTGCATGAATGGACCACCAAGACGCGCTCAGTCGAAGAGTTGAAGCAACGCCTGCAGCAGCAGCTTCTTACAGCCCAGACGCACACGTGGCCTGAGAGCTTCACGCGATGGGGAGGATGGAAGGTGCGCCGGCTGACTCGTGGCACAGGTTTTTTCAGCACCCATCATGACGGCAGGCGCTGGTGGTTAGTGGATCCGGATGGGTATGCCTTCTGGTCAGTGGGCCTCGACTGCGTACGCGTGGACACCACCGCGAACTACGAGGGCTTGGAAGACGCACTCAGTTGGCTCCCTGACCCCACTAGCGAGTTCGGCGAGATTTACCAGACGCGTCCCGGGCCCACGACCGGCCGGTTCATCAATTACCTCGCCGCCAACTTCATACGAACGTTCGGTCCGCAGGGCTGGCGAGACAAGTGGGCTCAGATCGCGTTTGGGGAACTCCGTCGCCTGGGTTTCAACACCGTCGGCAATTGGTCCGAATGGGAGTACGCGCGGCAAGCCCGTTTCCCTTATGTGCGGCCCCTGAGCTTCCAACCCTCACGGGTCCGGTATATCTTCCGGGATTTCCCCGACGTGTTCCATCGGGACTTCGCCCTTGACGCCGCCGACTACGCAAACCAATTGAAAGACACCGTAGAAGACCCCGCACTGGTCGGCTATTTCTTGATGAACGAGCCCCAGTGGGGCTTTGCGCGGGATTTACCGGCCGTGGGAATGTTGTTCAATACGCCCGAGTGCGCAACTCGCCAAGAGTTGGCCCGTTGGCTACGGGAACGTTACCCAGATGCCGCTGCTTTGAGCCGGGCATGGGGAATCCACGTGACGTTCGAACACATTGCCGCCGGTCCCTGGACCCACGAACTCACCCCGGCGGCGTTGAAGGATTTGGAAGTTTTTAGCGCGCGGATGGTGGAGGTCTACTTCAAAACCCTATCGGAAGCCTGCCGGAAAGTGGATCCGAATCATCTGAACCTAGGCATGCGTTGGGCGGGGATACCGCCCGATTGGGCGATCCAGGGAATGAAAACCTTCGATGTATTCAGCATCAATTGCTACCGGCCCCGTGTGCCCCGTGATGCCACTGACCGAATCGAGAAACTTTTAAAGATGCCCGTGCTGATTGGCGAGTGGCACTTCGGAGCATTGGACGTAGGGTTACCGGCCTCCGGCATCGGCCACGTGCCTTCGCAAGCGGATCGAGGGCGAGCCTATCGGGTGTACATCGAAGACGCGGCGGCCAACCGCAATTGCGTTGGCGCCCACTGGTTCACGATGTACGACCAGTCCGCACTCGGGCGCTTCGACGGTGAGAACTATAACATCGGCTTCCTGGACGTCTGCAATAGGCCTTACGAACCACTGTGCACAGCCGCCCGCGCAAGCCACGAGCGAATCTATGAAGTAGCTGCCGGCCGGACTCGCCCCTTCAACGACGCCCCACCATACCTACCGAACTTGTACTGACCCCGGAAGTTGCAGCATACGTCATCTGCGCAACAAGATTCCCATCCGGGGTGAACCACTGCTGTCGATCAACAGCAGCGCGGCTTTTTCTTTTCGCTTACAGGCCACCCCGAAGGCTCTCTGGTCTGGGTTGGGGTTGCATCTTGTGCCGTAAGCCAGAAACAGGTGCGGGCTGCGGACTGAGCAGGCTCTTCAAGCTTCAGGCCTGGTCACGGCGCTGTCGCGCTTGTAGGCTTGCACGAGCGTGTGTGGGTACCACGAACGCCTTGTTGATCCAGGCCCAACATTTGGCAATGTGGGCAATAGCCCCCGACTTCGGTGCGGACTTGTAACACGCGGAACCCCAGCGTCTCCTCGACCTGCGCTTTCAGGCGCTGCAGCGGCTCTCCGTAGTATTCCTGCACTCGGCCGCAACCCAGACAAATCACGTGAGCATGCTCTCGCTTGAGGCGGGTCTCGTAGTAGTGCCCGATCCCATCATGGTGCATCAGGTCCAGCTCGTCAACCAGCCCCGCTTCCTTTAGCAACTTCAAGGTCCGGTACACCGTTACCCGATTCAACTTCGGATACTCACGGCGGGCGAGTTGATAGAGCTGTTCAGCATCCAGATGCTCGCCGGAACGATCGATCAAGTCCAGTAGAATCTTGCGCTGCCGGGTCATTCGCACGCCGCGCTGCTGAAGCGCAGCCACTACGGATCGCTGAACCATCGAACGGATGCCTCCTTTGTTATCGATGCCCCAACCACCCGCCTGGAAGCATCACTCCAGCCTCTGCTCTGACCTTATCACGGTTGCATCCCACTCCACAGGCCGCCCAAGCCACACCGCCTGCCGCATAATACTAGCGTGGCGGCTAGTGGTGAAACCTGCCCCCAGTGCGAGGGCACAGGCTGGCGCCACGTCGAGCGGAACGGCGTCAGCGCCGTCGAACGGTGCGACTGCGTGCTCGCCGGGCGTACCGAGTTGCTCCTGGAGCGGGCCAACATCCCCCCTCTATACCGCAACGCTTCGTTCGACAACTTCTCGACTCTTCCTGACAACCCTGTCGCTCACCGGGTCTTATCCAACGCCGTAACCCTCGCACGCACGTTCGCGCGCGAGTTTCCGCAGCCGGGGCGCAAGCGGGGATTGCTGTTCATCGGCGATCCTGGCACGGGAAAGACCCACCTGGCCGTCGCGGTGTTACGCGTGCTGCTATCTCGCGGCTTCGAAGGGGTGTTCTTCGACTATCAAGACCTACTGGAACGGATCCGGCAAAGCTATGATCGCGACTCTGGCACCACTAGCCGCGAGGCCCTGGAGACCGCCCTGGAGTGCGAGGTTCTCGTATTGGACGATTTGGGCGCGCACCGGGTGACGGACTGGGTCGAGGATACGATCACGGCCATCATCACCCACCGCTGCAACCACCAGAAAGCACTGATTGCCACGACGAATCTCCGCGATCCCGCGGTGGGCGATCCACCTATTCCCATGGGTGCCGCTGGGGAGTTGGCCTCAAGATACTACCTGGCCGAAAGGATCGGTGCACGGGCGCGATCGCGGCTCTTCGAAATGTGCCACATTATTTCGACGCGTGGAGCGGAAGATTATCGGTTGCGACTGGCACGCCGCACGGCGCCTTAGACGCATCATGATTCGACGCTAGGGGCGTTACGGCGTTCCCGCAGCACCACGGTCTCACCGAGATCTAACTTTCGATCCCTCTCCCCCAGGGGGGGGTTCAAAGCCACCGCGTCCAGGCCCCCACACCTCAGACCACTTCGACACCTGCCAGCGCAAATGATGGCTCGCTACTTGCAGCTCTACATTCCCGAGTCTCACTGGCGGGCCACTCCGTCGTCGGCCGCTGGACTGAGCACACGTGTATCCGTGGCCACGGGCTCGACCTCTAACAGCATCCCAGAGCTTGCCCGCACCCGCACCTTTTGGCCAGCCTCAATCTGCCGGGCACCGTGCAGCCGCGCCCGCCAGAGCTCACCGAGGACCCGCACGTAGCCTTCGCGACCGTGGCTCAGAGGCTCGACCGAA
>JAUQPO010000176.1 GCA_030550335.1 Acidobacteriota bacterium | reverse complement strand
CTGCCAAGCCCCGCAATAAAGCAACCCGGTCAAGCAGCCCTAGCAGTTGGTCACCCAACACCACAGGGAAGTCCTGCTGTGTAGTCCTGACGGATATGGCGGAAGCCTCAGCCAGGGTATCCCCAGGGGCCAGCGTGTGAAACTCGCTCACCATGGCCGCCTTCACGGGAACGCCCGTAAGCAGGGCCTGACCAGTGTGGGCGCGAGCTTCCTGTAGCGCACTCAAGTAGACGAAAAAGGCGATGAACATGAGGATCAAGTTGAAGCTCACCAGTCCGTAAGCGCCCATGGCGACAGCGAGCACCCGTCCCACCCGGCTGGCGACGAGCGTGGCTCGCAGATCTCCGTACCGGCGGGCGAGTAACGAGCGCAAGATCCGCCCGCCATCCATCGGGAAAGCTGGCACCAGGTTGAAAAGTCCCAGCGCCAGATTACCGAGAGCGAGCCGCGCCAAGAAACGATCGATGGACCAGGTGGCGCTGAGCTCGGCTCTTTGCCCAACCCACGTCAGCCAGCTCAACAAGCCCGCTGCCAAGAACAGGTTGATCAGTGGGCCAGCCAGCGCAATCCAGAGCTCATCTCGCGTTCGCGGTCGACGATCCAAGCGCGCCACCCCACCGATGGGGTACATGACGATCTCCAGCGTACGAACTCCGTAGCGCCGGGCTACCAACGCATGCGTGAGCTCGTGGATCAAGACTGAAACGAACAAGGCCACGATGAACACGAAGTCCCGCCACATGCCCGCACCGCCTTCCACCACACTCAGAGCCAGAATCCCCAGGAACAACACGAAACTCAGATGGAACCGGACTGGAACCCCGAACAGCCGCACCGCGCCAATTGTCCCAGCGGTGGGCAAGGCTCTAGCAGCAACCGGGACCGGGCTCATGGCGAGTCTCCCACCCCAACCCCAAACTTACCAGAGCCAGGACCGGGCAAGCGTAAAATAGGGTCGCTGCGCAAAGCTAGGTTCAGGTAAGGTAGGAACGGTTTTTCGTGGCTCGGGCTTGCGGTGAGTTGCGCCGCAGATCGCCGTGGGCATAGCCTGTAGACTTGGTGTTCACTATGAGGCAGGGATTGCTCGTCATTGTAGGGACCGTTATCCTACTCACACTCAGCTGTAAGGAGCGTGCCGTGAAGATGGAATTCCATGCTCGTGAGCTGAGCGTGCTTGTCGGAGGCAAGCCAGCGATCGTCCTGGAGCGGTCGTTGCCACAAAGTCCTAATCAAGCTGTTCTGTCGCGCGTCGTGCTGCTCCCAGGCAGAGGGATGAACATCTACCAGGTGCGCGCGTATTTGCCAGGCTTGGGCGAGGTCGATCTGTTCACGGCGCCGCCAGTGGAGGAGGCCCCAAAGCTTCTCAACGGAGGCCCAGAAGATTTCTACGGCAATAAATCGTTCACCGTCGGCGGTGCCATCCTGATCCCCTACGCCAACCGGATCCGAGGCCGATTTCTAGAGAAGGAACGGGCCATCGAAACACGGATCGGCGACCGCATCATGCGACTGCCCGCGAATTGGAAGGGTAAGCGGCCCGAGGCGGAGCCACACGCGATGCATGGTCTGATTCTGGACCAGCCTTTCCAAAACGTCCAATTGAGCTCAGACGTCACGAGCGCCGCGGTCAAGGCAGAGCTCCATGCGGGCAATTTCCGAGGGCACTGGCCTTCGCAGACACACCTCACGTTCGAGGGGAAGCTGGATGCTGGCGGGTTTGAGTTTTCGGTCAGCGCTATGAATGTAGGCGACCAGCCCCTTCCAATAGGGATCGGTTGGCATCCGTACTTCGAGTTTCCGAGCAAGGATCGCCGCCAGGCCCGTCTGCGCATCCCTGCCCGGAGCCGTGCATTAGTCAACAACTATGACGACGTCTTCCCCACCGGCGACGTCGTCCCGGTTAAGGGCACACCCTACGACTTCAGTGGTCCTGAAGGAGCTCCATTGGGGGAGCTGTTTTTGGACGATTGCTTTTTGGAGCTCGAGCGAGACGCCCAGGGACGAGCCATAGCCGAGGTCATCGACCCAAAGGCCAACTATCGCATGAAGATCATCGCCCTCTCGCCGGATATACGAGCCTTCCAAGTGTACGCGCCGGTGGAGAAAACCTTTGCCGCTGTCGAACCGCAGTTCAACCTGGCGGATCCCTTCAGCGCGATCTGGAAAGGCCGGGACACTGGTATGGTGACCCTACAACCGGGCCAGTCGGTCACTTACCGGGTACGGCTGGAGGTGGCTCCGGCCAAGTGAGGATAGGCGACCAGGAAGCCAGTTCTGAGGAAAATCTGGGGGCCAACTGGAGCGAGCCCTAACGCTCCTGAGCATGTAACCTCTCCTGGCGCGGCTTTAACCGGTGAAGCACCGCTAGCCCTGGCTTCTAGCCATCCCCCCACCGAATTGCGCAACCGTTCGCTAGCTGAACAACGAAACGGCTGGGTCGCGACCTCGTCAGGGAGCTCGAGCAAGAGTGGGCCCACGCTTGACCGTGATTTATCACTGGCCAGCGCGTTACGCCATGGACACCATCACGGTTGCCCACGCCGGCCAGGAGTAACCGGCGCCGGCGTGGCTGCTCGCCCCCAACGGCAGGTAATCAAGACTTGTTCTCGCCTTCCTCGAACCGTCCCTCGCGAATCGCCTTCAATCGCTCTTCCTTCCGCTTGGCACGCTCGGCCGCCCGCTTGACAAGCTCGGAACCCACGAGCTCCAACATAGCCTGCTCGGCCCCGTCCCCGCGCCTGGGCGCCAGCCGCACGATCCGAGTGTAGCCACCTGGCCGCTCAGCAAACCTCGGGCCCAACTGGTCGAAAAGCTTGCGGACTGCCTCTTTGCTGTATAGGAACGCCGCGGCACGGCGACGCGCATGCAACGTATCCTTCTTGGCGAGAGTGATCATTTTCTCGACTAGCGGGCGAGCCGCCTTGGCTTTGGTCACCGTTGTGACAATGCGTTCGTGGAGGATCAAATTGGTCACCAGATTCCGCAGTAGCGCCTTGCGCGCATCTGGATCGCGGCTTAATTTAAACCCACCCTTGCGGTGTCTCATGGCGTCCTCACTCCATCAGGATGCTGGGCGGCAGGTTAACTGCCGCTCTGCTGAGCTTCGGTTTGGCGTGGACCAATGTAGTCAACTACGGTGCCATCAGCCCGCAACAACCGTCCCTGGGAGTCGAACCGCATACCAAGCTCGAGCCCCATGCCAGCGAGGATCTCTTTGATCTCGTTCAGCGATTTCCGCCCGAAGTTCTTGGTGCGGAGCAATTCCTGCTCGGTCTTTTGAACCAGGTCGCCGACGGTATGGATGTTCGCGTTTTTGAGGCAGTTATAAGACCGGACGCTGAGCTCGAGCTCGTCGATCCTGCGGTTCAACAGTTCCTGTAAGCGTGTCGCCATCTCGGCTCGCCCTTCCTCTTCGCGAACCTCACCCGCTTCGAGCTCCTCAAAATTGATGAAGATCGTCAGGTGATCTCGTAAGAGCTTGGCGGCGCGGCTGATGGCGTCCTGAGGCGAGATGGTGCCGTTAGTCCAGACCTCGAGCGTCAACTTGTCGTACTCGGTCACTTGACCCAAGCGGGCATTCTCCACAGTGAAGTTGACCTTGCGGACCGGCGAGTGGACCGAATCGATCGGGATGAAGCCCAAAGGCAAGTCCTCGTCGAAGTTCCGCTCTGCGGGCACATACCCACGGCCCAGCTTGATACGCATCTCGACGTAAAGCTTGCCCTCGCCCACCGTAGCGATGTAAACGTCCGGATCGACGACCTCCACGTTACCATCGGTTTCGATGTGACGGCTGTAAACCTCACCCGGCTGATCTACCCGCAGCCAAGCCGTGTGGACTGGCCCACCACCCAGGATCTTGAACGGGACCTGCTTGAGGTTCAAAATCAAGTCCGTGGCATCCTCAGTAACCCCGGGAATGGGGCTGAACTCGTGAGCAATCCCCTCAATGCGCACCGCCGTGATCGCCGCACCCTCGATCGAACTCAGCAGAATCCTCCGCAAGCTGTTCCCGATGGTCGTTCCCCAACCCCGTTCGAATGGCTGTGCGGTGAACTTACCGTAGCGGTCGGTCAGGCTTTCCGTATCAGCGACCAGGCGCTTGGGCCTTTGAAAAGCTAGCATCGGCGGAGCTTGGACTCCTAACATGGCCTTCCCCTCAAAACCCGATTACTTCGAATACAGCTCCACGATCAACCGTTCGTTGATCGGGATTTGCACCAGCTCTTCACGTTTGGGCAGGCTCAACACCCGGCCCTTCAAAGCCTCGCGATCCACTTCCAGCCAACTAGGGACCGGCTGGTGAGCTGTGGCATCCCGCGCCGCTAGGATTGCAGGGTTCTGCCGGCTCTTTTCCTTGACTTCAATGACCTCCCCCGGCGAAACCAAGTAGGACGGGATGTTCACCTTACGCCCGTTAACTAGGATATGGCCGTGGCGGACGAGCTGTCGCGCTTGAGCTCGGCTGGTCCCCCAACCCATGCGGTAAACGACGTTATCCAGCCGCCGCTCGAGCAGGATCAGCAAATTCTCGCCCGTTGGACCAGGCATGCGCGAGGCCCGCTCAAAGTAAATCCGGAACTGTCGCTCCAGGATTCCGTAAATCCGCTTGACCTTCTGCTTCTCGCGAAGCTGCAGCCCATAACCGATTAGACGCGGCCGACGGGTGCGCCCGTGCTGCCCAGGCGGGTAATTGCGCCGTTCGAGCGCGCACTTATCCGTGTGACAACGCTCCCCTTTCAGGAACAACTTCATACCTTCACGCCGGCACAGCCGGCACCTTGGACCTAAATATCGTGCCACTTAGACCTCCTTCCTGTGAAGGTGCAGTTTACGGTGCTGAATCCTACCAGCACCTTCGTCCTGCTTCTCCCAAAAATTCCGGCTCCGATCTCACCCACTACACTCGGCGCCGCTTCGGCGGCCGGCAGCCGTTGTGCGGTAGCGGGGTTACGTCTTTAATGCTGCGGATCTCCAGCCCCGCGGAAGCCAAGGCGCGGATGGCCGGCTCTCGACCCGAACCCGGGCCCTTAACGCGAATGTCAACAATCCGCATTCCGTTCTCTTTGGCAGCCTTGGCAGCGGCCAGAGCCGCCTGTTGCGCAGCAAAGGGCGTTCCCTTGCGGGACCCGCGGAAGCCCAGTGAGCCCGCGCTCGCCCAGCAAATCGTGTTACCTTGCGGATCCGTGATCGTCACGATCGTGTTGTTGAACGTCGCCTGGATGTGAGCAATACCCTCGGGAACGTTTTTCTTCTCGCGTTTTTTGAAAACCTTCTTCTTCGCCTTCGCCATAAGCCTAACCTGATGTCTTGCTCAGCCCGGGCTACTTCTTGGCCTTCGCCTTCTTCTTATTCGCGATGGCTCCGCGACGCGGGCCCTTACGGGTGCGCGCGTTGGTGTGGGTTCGCTGGCCCCGCACGGGCAGACCCAAGCGGTGCCGGATCCCGCGGTAACAGTTCATATCCATGAGCCGCTTGATGTTCATCTGGATCTCCTTGCGGAGATCCCCCTCAACCGCCCCCTCCTGCTCGATGATCCGGCGGACTCGAGCCAACTCCTCATCCGTCAGCTCGCCCATCTTTTTGCCGAAGTCTACACCGGCCCGGTACAGGATGGAGCGGGCACGGCTCAAGCCGATGCCGTAAATGTAGGTCAAGGCGATTTCTGCCCGCTTGTTGTCCGGAACCTCAACACCCACGATGCGTGCCATAGTTTACACTCCCTCGGCTCAGCCCTGGCGCTGTTTGTGCTTCGGGTTCTCGCAGATGACCCGCACAACGCCATGGCGATGGATGATCTTGCACTTGGCACAGATCTTTTTCACCGACGCTCGAACCTTCATGGCTGATCTCAAAGCCTCCTTACAACGCCCGAAGCAGCTTAACGATCTTTCCCCGGGTAGGATCGTGCGGCGCTAGCTCCACCATCACCCGATCGCCGGCTCGCAACCGCACAAAGTTAACTCGAGTCGCGCTGGCCGGACTCGCCAGCACCAACCGACGATCGTCCAGCTGCACCCGGAACGTTGCCCGGGGCAACAACTCCACGACGGTCGCCTCGACCGCCACCGTCCTGCAATCGCCTCGTCGGCCACTCATGGTCGGGTCAGCACCCATGGCCCCTCGGCCGTAATCGCCACGCAATGCTCAAAGTGCGCCGAATACGACCCGTCGACCGTCAGGGCCGTCCAGCGATCCGGTGCCAGTCGACTCTCTGGTCGCCCGGCGTTGACCATCGGCTCGATCGCCAGCACCATCCCTTCTTTCAACCGCGGGTTAGCGCTGTGATGATCCACGTAGTTGGGCACCTGAGGTTCTTCGTGAAGCCGGGTGCCGATCCCGTGACCGACGTAATCCCGCACGACACTGAAACCGTTGCGTGTGACGTGCTGTTCGATCGCCCGGGAAATGTCCAGCAGTCGGTTGCCCACTCGTGCCTCTCGGATCGCCAGCTCGAGAGCCTCCTGAGTGGTTTCGAGCAACCGCCGGACCTCCCCGTTCACCTCGCCCACCGGCACCGTGATCGCCGAATCCCCGTAATAGCCCTCCAGCTCCACGCCAATGTCGATCGAGACGATGTCGCCTTTCTTCAACACGCGCTTGCGCGACGGCATGCCGTGCACGATCTCATCATTGACCGACGTGCACAACACGTACGGGTAACGCATGCCCACGGCCGGCACGAAGTAGCCCTTGAACGCCGGGCGAGCCCCAGCGTCCCGCACCATCCGCTCCGCCGCTTCTTCCAAATCCATCGTGGTCACGCCCTCTTGCACCATCGCCCGCAACTGCTGGAGGATCTGGTAGACGAGCAAACCTGCTCGCCGCATCTTCTCCAGCTCCGCTGGGGTCTTGCGTACAATCATCGGGCCGGCAACGTGGCGGGCAAAGCTCCTCAATCTATTGTATGCCAAGCGCAGAATCACACGCCAAAGATGCTCCTGCGGCCACGGATCCGACCAGCCCGCGGCGTGAATCCCTCGTAGTGGCGCATGATCAACTGGGCCTCGATCTGGTTAATCGTATCCATGGCCACCCCGACCACGATCAACAACGAGGTCCCACCGAAGTAGAACGAAACGCCCAGCCCGTCCAGCAGCCACCGCGGGAAGGTGTTGTCGATGAAGTTGCCCACCAGGGGTAGCGTCTGGAGCTTGATCCCCGAAATCATGATCTCAGGGATGATCGACAAGATCGCCAGATAGAGCCCGCCGACCATGGTGATGCGCGTTAGGATCCGGTTGATGTACTCCGCGGTGCTGCGCCCTGGGCGGATCCCTGGCACGAAGCCGCCGTACTTGCGCATGTTCTCGGCTGCTTCGTTAGGGTTGAAGATGATCGACACATAAAAGAACGCGAAGAAAATGATGCCAACAACGTAGATCAAATAATACAGCGGCTGCCCGTGGCTAATGGCGTCGAGCATCCCGCGTAACCATGGGTTGTCGCGCACGAAAGCCACCTGGCGGAG
>JAUQPO010000007.1 GCA_030550335.1 Acidobacteriota bacterium | reverse complement strand
CCACCGCACGCCTGCCCTTACTGCCCCAGCTGATCGACCGTTACGTGCTAGCTGAGTTCTCGTTTTATTTCGTGGTCCTGCTCGTGAGTTTTGTGGCTTTGATCCATGTCTTCACGTTCTTCGAGCTGCTGGGGGACATCATCAAGAACCAGGTGCCTCTCAAGCGTGTGCTTACCTACCACCTGTTTCTCACTCCGAAGCTGATCTACGATGTGGCTCCGCTGAGCGTGCTGACAGCAATACTGATCAGTTTTGGGGTCCTAGCGCGGCACAACGAACTGACTGCTTTCAAGGCGTGCGGGGTGAGTGCCCATCGGCTGGCGGCACCGGTTTTGATCGCGGGGTTCTTGCTGAGCGCCACCCTGTTCGCGCTCGATTATCGATGGCTGCCCCAAACCAATCGCGTTCAGGACGCCATCCGCAACGAGATCAAAGGCAGGCCGGTCCAGACTTACTTACGACCCGATCGGAAATGGATTTTTGGCCAAGGTCCGCGGATTTACTACTACCGCTACTTCGACCCAGCCGAGCGACTCATGGTAGGTGTGAGTGTTTACGAACTGGAGCCGAGCACTTTCCGATTGCGGCGGCAGATTTGGGCAGAGCGGGCGCGCTGGGAAGAAACGATCGGCCGGTGGGTGTTCCAGGACGGCTGGGTGCGAGAGCTGCGAGGGATCGAAGTCGTTCGATACGAGTCGTTTCGGGGCAGTGCCCGGACGTTTGCCGAACTGAGTGAACCGCCGAGCTACTTCCTGAAAGAGGTCAAGCAGGAGCAGCAAATGAACTTCCGTGAGCTGGCGGCGTACATCCAGGAACTCCAGCAAAGCGGCTTCGATACCGTTCGTCTGCGTGTCCAGTTTCACGAGAAGTTCGTGACACCCTTGTTCTCCTGGATATTGGCGCTGGTGGCCACGCCGTTTGCTTTCATGCTCGAGCAGAAGAGCTCAGTGGTCGGGGCGGGCGTGACCTTATTGGTGGCTTTGGGTTACTGGGTGACCAGTGGATTGTTTGAACAGATCGGTTACCTGAACCAGTTACCGGCACCCCTCGCTGCTTGGGCGCCAGCTCTCTTATTCACCTTAGCGGGAACCTACCTCTTCACACGCGTGCGTACCTAAGTCAAAGGGCTGACGGCACGATAGCCAAGGCCACGCCGTCACACAGCCTACACAGTGAGCAGCACGATCGTACCGAGCGACAATAAAGTTGGGAGGGAGTGCGCCAAAACCGGCAGGGCAGGAGAATCACTCCGGATGAACGAGAAGCTCAACATAGCTGTTTTCATCGACTACGACAATATCGAAATCGGGGTCAAGTCCACACTGGGGAGGGAATTTGACGTTTCCCTGGTGCTCGATGCCCTGCGCGAGCGCGGCGACATTGTCGCCAAGTATGCGTACGGCAACTGGAGCCGCCAGCACAAGGCCACGCAGCAAATGGCCGAAAACGCTGTGCAGATGGTTCAGCGGAATCCCTCTCCGCGAGGCGACAAAAACGGAGGCGACATCAATTTGGCGCTCGACGCTCTGGAGATGGCGTTCACCCACAGCAATGTGAACGCCTTTGCCATCGTGAGCGGCGACAGCGATTTCAACCCTCTTGTCAACAAGCTCAAGGAATACGGCAAGATCGTTTTCGTCGTCGGGGGCAAAGCTTTTACCAGTACGATCCTACAGAAGAACTGCCACGAATTCATCGCTTACGAATCGCTGATCGAAGATGCGAAGCCGCCGGCGCGGTCCTCGGAAGCACAAGAAAGCCGGGCAAGAGTGCGCAGAGGCGTGCGGCGGGAAGACACCGTGCTCGACCCTGTGCATGCGTTGCCACTGATCGAACGCGCGTTGCGGGTGTTGGAGCGGCGCAATGTCCAGCCGCAGTTGGGCCTACTGAAGTCGACGATGTTGCAACTGGATGCCCGGTTCGACGAGCGCGCCTACGGCGTCAGGAGCTTCTCGGAATTGATCGAGAAGCTGCAAGCCGCGGGCTACCTGCGGGTCGTGGGCGAGGGCGGACAGAAGCGAATCGAGACCAGGGTTTCCGAGCTGGTGCGGCAACTGGCGTGTCCGCCTGACGAAGCCCTGTCGATCTTACGCAGGGTTATTGAGAACCATTTGCGGGAGCTAGCTCAGGGTGTGATGGCCGAGCAGCTGGAAGCTTGGATGATTGAGGAGGCACCTGAGCTCGAACTTCGGCGGTACGGGTTCCAGCAGTTCAACGAGCTTTTGAACTACGCTCAGGACAAATTGCTCGTGCGGATTGAGCCGGACGAAAACGGGCTTCGGGTGTACGCAGGCCCAGAGTTGGAAGACCAGTTACACGAGCTGCGTCTGAACAAACGAGCACGGCGTGCGGTCGGGAGCCGGCGAAAGCGTCGCCAAGAGGCGCGGTCAGCACAGCCATCCGAGATGCTCTCGCCTTCTCCATCGGGTGCTGCTCGCTGAGGAGTTGCTTTCCTGAGAAGTTGGTGACTGTTCCCGCCAGGGTTAAGATCAGTACGTAGCCAGCTTGCTCGCTGGCACATCGTCCCGTCACAAGGAGGAGCTAAGCATGGTGGAACTGTTGTCTCCAGCCACAGCCCCTGCGCCTCGCGGGCCCTACTCGCCAGCCGTCAGGTGTGGAGATTTTCTGTTTGTCTCCGGGCAGGGGCCGATCGACCCGCGGACCAATCAACTAGTAGATGGTGGCATAGCGGAGCAGACACGGCAGACCTTAGAAAATCTCAAGGCCATTCTCGAGGGTTGTGGGGCAAGCCTGAAGGATGTGGTCCGCTGCACCGTTTACATCACCTCCCCAGAGGATTTCGGAGAAATGAACCGGGTGTACGCAGAGTTTTTTGGGGACCACAAGCCGGCGCGGACTACCGCGGTGACCCAACTTGTGCTGCCCGGAATGAAAGTGGAAATCGATTGCGTGGCTTACGTCCCCAAAGGGAGCTAGGGCCGATGGAGTTAGCGGAAAGCGCGAGCCGGCAGAGATTGAGCCGGAGAGAATGGTTGCTGCACGGTTTATTGGCCGGGGTGGCCTCGCTGGGCCGGGCGTTTGCTGCGGCCCCTGCTACCAAGATCACCCGGATTGAGACATGCTACTGGCCGAGCCGGGAAGCTGCGCCGTTTTGGCCGCACTGGGTTTGGGTCCGGATAGGAACCGACAGTGGGCACGAGGGCATCGGGGAGACTTACCCGAAGAACGCGCTGGAAGCCAGTGCGGTCCACGACGATTTGGCCCGATGGTTACTAGGCCAAGACCCGCGAAACATCGAACGGCTCTGGGCGGATTGGTACCATCGGCTGGACTACTACATCGCTGGAGGGGCGGAGCTACGGGCCCTCAGCGCGGTGAACCTTGCTTTGTGGGACTTGCTCGGCAAGATGTTAGACGCGCCGGTCTATCAACTCATTGGAGGCCAGTCGAATCCGCAAATCCGGGTTTACAACACCTGTTTTCCCTTACGGTGGGATTTTCGCCGGGAACCGGAACGGATCATGCAAGAATTGATCGACCGGTACGGCGTTCGTGCAATCAAGATCTGGCCTTTCGATGAGGCGGGCCAACGGCACAAGCGGCAGTACATCACGCGTCAAGAGATAGAGGAAGCGCTGCGGCCGGTGCGCAAGCTGCGAGAACTCTACGGAGAAACGATCGATATTCTGATAGAATTCCACAGCTTCTGGGAGCTTGCCGCAGCGGTAGAGATTGCTCGTGCGCTGGAGCCATACCGGCCGATGTGGCTCGAAGACATGCTTCTGCCCGGCAATTTCGAAGCATATCGCCGATTGGCCCAATCGACTAGCCTCGCTTTGGCGGCTGGGGAGCGGATGGCTGGTCGCTATCAGTTCGAGCAGCTGCTCAACGCAAACGCTGTGCGTTACGTGATGTTTGACGTGTGCTGGTGCGGGGGGTTGAGCGAGGCGCTTCGGATCACCGCTATGGCCGCGGCGCGCCAGCTGCCGATTGCACCCCATACGGCTGGGGGACCGCTGCTGTTTTATGCTTCTGCCCATCTGGCAACAGCTGCAACGAACGTGGCCATTTTGGAGAGCGTCCAGCGATTTTACGAGTCCGACTGGCCGCAGATCCTAGACAATCCTGTCGTGCCCCGGGATGGGCAGATCAGTGCCCCGGACTTGCCAGGCTTCGGCATGTTGATCAAACCGGGGGTCTGGGAGCATCCGACGGCTATCCGAAGGGTGTCGACCCTTTAACTGGCGCAGGCCCTAGGGATCGTAAGCGGCGCCCACGGAAGTTTTTCGACTGGCATACGGTGGAAGCGCAAAGCGGTTTGCTATAGTGGGTTACGAGTCCACGCGGATTCACAACTTCCACGACGGGTAGTTCAAAACTCAATGGCGGGAAGAGGTAGGGTGGTAAAGCTCGCCGCGGTGCTCCTGCTCCTGCTGCACACTGCACAGGCACAAACGCGGGCGCGCTCGCGAGAAGAGCAACCAGAATGGCGCAAGCTTCTAGAACGCTACTTGCAAAACGTCCAGCGCGACCGCACGCTGCTCCGCGATGTCACCATGGAGGTGCAGATCCAAGCGGAGCTACCCCGATTGAAGAAATCAGGGCGCTTGTGGGCAATTCGGTCCATCTCTCGGCTCGGCGAGGTCACCTACCGCGCTCTTTCCTTCATCGGTGACAACACAGTCAAAAACGACGTGATTGCCCGTTTTATCAAGGCGGAGGTGGATGCTTCGGGCGAAGAAAAGCGTCGGTCGATTGCCATTACCACCGAGAATTACAAATTCCGCTACGTGGGTAGCTACGGCGCACCGGGCTGGCGTCTTCACTTGTTTCAGTTGACGCCTCGCCAACGACGCGTGGGCTTGTTCGAAGGCTGGGTTTGGGTGGAAGAGGAATCGGCTCTGCCTGTGCGGGAGGCCGGCCGATTGGTCAAGAGCCCGTCGGTGTTTCTGAAGCGGGTGGAGTTTCAACGGGACTACGACATTCGGCAAGGCATAGCTGTGCCCGCTCAGCTGGTGACAAACATCCAGACGAGGCTCGTGGGCCCGGCGAACATTCAAGTGACGTTCGGGAACGTGAAGTTCAATGGGCAACAGCCACGCCTGGCCCGTATTGGCCTAACGGGTTCAGGCTCTGCCGAAACGGGACCGTAGGACCGTAAGGGATGGCTCTCCAGCCGCTGACGCTACCATTGAGTGGAGCGTTCTTGCCGGCCGGTGGGGTTCCTTGTAGGCTCGAGGAAGAATCATGCCGATGCGCACGTTGTTGCTGAACCCACCGTCGTTCGAAAAATTCGACGGTGGAGCGAGCTCACGCTGGCCCGCATCACGGGAGATCGAGTCCTATTGGTATCCGGTCTGGCTGTGTTATCCCGCGGGCATGCTCCCCGACAGCCGAGTGTTAGACGCACCGCCCCATGGGATCTCGGCTGAGGAGACGATCCGGATCGCCGGCGATTACGAGTTGGTGGTTCTGTTCACGTCCACTCCGGGTTATGCCCGCGATTTGCAGCTGGCCGAGGCGATGAAGGAGGCCCACCCTTGGCTAAAGATTTGCTTTGTGGGGCCTCCGGTGAGCGTCGAGCCGGAGCGGTGCTTGCGGGATTCGCCAGCAGTGGACTTCGTCGTGCGGCGGGAGTTCGACTACGCCGTAGTCGATTTTGCGCAGGGGCGGCCGTTGGAAGAGATCCCAAGCGTGAGCTACCGCCGGAACGGCCAGATCGTCCACAACCCTCAAGCGCCGCCCATTCAAGACCTTGACGCCTTGCCTTGGGTGAGCCCGGTCTACAAGCGGGATTTGGACATCCGGCGCTACAACGTCCCGTTTCTGTTGTACCCCTATATTGCGCTGTACACCTCCAGGGGATGCCCAGCTCGGTGCACGTTCTGCTTGTGGCCTCAAACTCACTCTGGACATCAATGGCGCGTACGGTCGGCAACCGACGTGGCTAGGGAGGTCGAGTGGGCGCTGGCGAACTTTCCGGAAGTCAAGGAGATCTTTTTCGACGATGACACATTTAACTACGGCAAGCGCCGGACGATCGAGTTGTGCGAGAAGTTAGGACCGTTGAACTTCACCTGGTCCTGCACATCGCGGGTCAACGTCGACTACGAGACGCTGAAGGCCATGAAGGATGCGGGTTGCCGCTTGTTGATCGTGGGTTATGAGAGCGGCGATCCCCAGATTTTGAAGAACATCAAAAAGGGTGCCACGCTTGACATGGCTCGGCGCTTCACGGAGAACTGCAAGCGCCTGGGGCTGAAGATTCACGGCGATTTCATCGTTGGACTTCCTGGAGAGACTCCGGAGACGATCCGACGGACGATTGAGTTTGCCAAGGAGTTGGACTGCGAGACGATTCAGGTCTCAGTAGCACACCCCTACCCGGGGACGGAATTCTACGAGTATGTTCGGCAGCACGGGTACCTGACTGAGGACGCGATGACCGACGAGTGTGGCCACCAGTTACCCAACATCCGGTACCCGGGTTTGAGCCAGGCAGATCTGTTGGATTGGGTCGAGCGGTTCTACGGCGAGTATTACTTCCGGCCGAAGGTGATCTGGCGGATTGTGCGGAGAGCGGTATGGGATCCAGTCGAACGGCGGCGGTTGCTCAAAGAGGCGCGGGAATATCTGAGTCTGCGAGCTCAACGGAAGCGCTACGTTCGAGCCATGAGCCGTTCACAAGCGGCTCGGCAAACCGCGCACCTGGCCGTGGGCGAGTCAGTCGAGTGAGCCGCCGGACCGTCAGAGCCTTGCGCTGGCGCGCGCTTGGACTGGCAGCTGCGGTGGTCTTTTGCAACGCCGCAGGGAATTTCCTGCTGAGTTGGGGGCTGCGCAAGCACGCGGCTACAGTTTCCTTGTCCCAACTACCCTGGAGCTTGATGACGCCGGCAGTCCTGGCCGGCGTGTCGCTGCTGATCTTGTGGGTGCTGGCGCGGCTGGCTTTGCTCAGTTGGGCGGATCTGAGCTTTGTCCTGCCCGTGACGTCCATTGGGTATGTGCTAGCGGTGGTGATGGGTCGGCTATGGTTGGACGAGCCGGTTAGCCTGTCGCGATGGATTGGAGCCGGGTTGATTTTTCTGGGTACCATACTGGCTGGCTCGACCCACCCCAGGACCCCTGAGGGCTTGCGCCGCCGGCGCACGGGTAAGACGGGGTAATGGCCGTGAGGTGGTTTCTGGTAGGCCTCATCGTCTTGGCGACCGTGGCGACTGATCTGTTGCAAAGCCACGAGATGAAAAATCACGGCCGCATTCAGAGGGTTGGATTGGTGGGTTTGCGACGTCTCCTGACGAGCCTGGCCATGAGGCCTAAGCTGATCATATCGTTCGCACTCATGGCCGTGTCGTTTGCGGCCTTTGTGGCTTTGCTCTCGATTTCCGAGCTGAGCTTCGCGGTGCCGGTTACGGCGGCTAGCTACTCAGCCGAGACCGTGTTAGCGCGGTTGTGGTTGAAAGAGACCGTCCAGTTGCGACGCTGGTTCGGCGCCGTGTTGGTGACGGCAGGGGTGATTTTGATCGGATTGTGAGCTTGAGGTGGTTAGTAGAAGCCGGTTGGTTCGCCGCTCTGCTTTACCAGCTGGCGGTGATTGCGGCCGCGCTGGTGCACCGCAAGCGGCGCGACCCACCGCTGGGCTCGGCGCCGTTCGTTTCGGTTCTAAAACCACTTCATGGACCGGATCCCCACGGTGAACAAGCCCTGCGGTCCCACCTGCAGCAAGATTACCCCGCGTACGAGGTCTTATTTGGGCTGCGGTCCTTACAGAGCTCGTTCAGGAACTGGCTAGAGGGGTTCGTCCGCTCTTACGGACTTGGCCGGGCGCGACTGATTCTGGCCGAGCCTTCGCTGGCTAATCAAAAAGTGGGTGTGCTTGCCGAGCTTGCGCGCCACGCGCGAGGGGAGATCTTCGTCGTCAATGACAGCGATATTGAGGTCCATCAGGGCTACCTGCGGGAAGTAGTTGCACCTTTGGGCGACCCCACAGTAGGCTTGGTGACCTGCTTGTACCGAGGGATGTCGGATCACTTCCCAGGAAAGTTCGAAGCGTTGGGAATTGCGACCGATTTTGCCCCGGGGGTGCTCGTCGCCCCGTTTGTGGGGGTTCGGGAATTTGGCTTGGGGGCAACGCTGGCTTTCCGTCGCGAGACGCTCGAGCGAATCGGTGGCTTTGAAGCTATCGGGGACTACCTGGCCGACGATTATCAGCTAGCGCGCCGGATCCGGCAGGCAGGCTATCGGATTCACCTGTCCCGCACGGTTGTGACCACATGGTTAGGCGGCCAGAGCTGGCGCGAGGTTTGGCGCCACCAACTTCGGTGGCATCGAACCATCCGGGCTTGCAAGGGGCTTGGCTACGCTGGCTTGGTCGTGACACAAGCTACGTTCTGGTCCATTGTGGCGGCTTGGGCTGGTCAGTGGTTCGCCGCCGCGTTGTTGCTGACAGTCAGAGTGCTCGCAGGGCTAACGGTCGGCCTGGGTGTCCTGGAGTGCTCAATAACCCGGCGTTACTGGTATTTGATGCCCTTGCGCGACTTGTTCGGGATGCTGGTCTGGCTTGGTGGGTGGCTGGTCAAACGCGTCGAGTGGCGTGGAGAAGAGCTGGCGATCGACTCGGAGGGACGGATCCTGGGGCGGATACCGCTTGCGGCCCGCGTCAATCCCGAGGCTCGAAACCGCTGATGGGGAATCCGCAGGCGACTAGATACAGCGGTTGGTGAGTGGAGGGCAGCTCTAAGTACCGTTGCAAATCATCGTCCAAGTAGGCTCCTATACCGCTGGCCCGAAGCCCCAAGGCTTCCGCTCCCAGGTAGAGCCTGTGCCCGATAATGCCAGCGAGCAAGTGAGCGTACCGGTAGCCACGCTCTCCGTGAGCTTGCCAGAAGGCCTCAAGGTTGGCGACGAGTACAAAAGTCACCGAAGCGCTTCCGGCCAAGCTCTGGCCGAATGCTAGTTGTCGGGCCATGGACCGCTGGGGGCCAAGGCGGATGGGGATCAGCGAACGGGCGGAGGGGCAATAACGGTACACTCCCGGGTCGATTTGCTCCACTGAATGGGCGAATAGATGGATCTCTACTCTGCTCAGCTCCTCAGTCGCACTGAAGTCCGTAGTCAAAGGGGCCCAGGCGGCCCAGAGCAAGGCGGCCAATTCGTCGAGCCGGACTGGGCGCGCTTGGCTATCGAACTCGGTAGCTGAGCGACGCTTCCGCACTACGGAATCAAATGGGGCTCTCAACTCGGCTGGCCCAGGAAGCTCCACGGGGCTCAACCTCGCCCCATTCGCGTCGCTCTGCCGTTGATCCACCTGCTGGATCGGTGCTCCATGCGATGCCTTGGTTGCTTCAAGTGCTTGTCGAAGAAGCGGTGGGAGGTCACTGCCGGCGCCAGCGTCTGACGGCTCGTTGGGTAGCAGCGCTGGAGGAGTCGGCGGGCCCGTAAGGCCGCATGGGGTGGGCAGCCAAAACTTCAGGAAAGCTACGGGCCACTCGTCGGTAAGCTTGAGCTTTTGCGTTACGGCGTCATCGGAGAATCCGCCCACCACTTCCACCCTCAAACCGAGCGCAAGCCCGGCTAGGCGTAGGGCTTCGACCGCATGGCCTGCATCCAACAAGCAGTAGCGAAAGGCTCGCGCGCCATACTTCCAGGCTGATCTGGAAGGAACGACGGTGAGCAATGCGATCAGATCTGGGCGGTGCTTTTTGCCGGCAAGGTTGGACAGCCATTCCACCCAGTTACCGGTTCCTCGCTGTTCCAGGGTGTGGTCGGGCACCCGGTAATGATAGAGCCCGGCGTCCCAACCTGGGAGAGCTGCTGTGGCTAGGTACACTTCGACTGGATGCAGGTTGCCTGCTGAGGGAACAACTCGTAGCGGGGTCGTCTCGCCGGAAGGTGTGTGGCGGTAGCCGCTGATGGCTACGGAGTACCAGAGTAAGCCAGATAGCAGGTCTTGCAAGGGGCCGGGGAACACGGCTAGCGTGTGGCCACTGAACAGATCGCTTAGCGGGACTGGTCTGGCAGGCGCTTTCGGGAGGGATCGAATGGGAGCGCCAGTATAGAACCGGAATCGACTCAGGAGTAACGCGGGATCGAGCTTCCTCCCACGCGGCTCTAGCCTTTCCCAGGCGAGCTTGCTGGTTTCGTGATAGAAGGCAGTGACGAATTTGTTAGCTTCCATTCCGTGCACCGGCCCTTAGGCGAAGCTTTCTCGCGCATCTGTCCCGGCAGCAGCTGGGGTTTAGATTGTGGTTGGCGACCCAGCTAGCCGGCCTTGGCTTGGCGACGGCGGACGCGCGTGCCCGGCTCAGCACGCCTGCGCGGCGCTCCCCAGCGCGGTGGCATGAGCTCACGGTTCCAGCTTTCCCAAGCTTCTCGCAACTCGGCTAGCTTTTTGGGGTTCTCTTTTGCCAGGTCCCTCGACTCAGCGATGTCCTCGCGGAGGTTGTAAAGTTGCCACTCGCCCGTCTGGAGTCGCACGGCCTTCCAATCCCCTTGGCGGATGGCTGCCTGGGCTCCGAAGCGCCAGTAAAGATACTGGTGCGGCGCACCAGTGGCTTTACCTGTGAGATAGGGCAGTAAGTTCACACCGTCGACGCTGCCGGGCTCGATTTTGCCACCGGCGGCAGCTACTGCCGTAGGCAAGATGTCGAGTGCGATCACCGGTTCGCCATAGACCCGGCCCGCAGGGAGATGCCTTTTCCACTGCATGAGGAACGGCACGCGTATGCCGCCTTCGAGCACCTGGCCTTTGAAACCCCGCAGCGGATCATTGCGGGAAGTGGTGGCTTGCGTAGGACCACCGTTATCGCTGACAAACACGATCAGCGTGTTCTCCTCGAGGCCGTACTGGCGCAGACGCGCTAACACCTGGCCAACGGCGTCATCCATTGCCGACAACATCGCTGCGAACGTTCTTCGGCGGCTATCTTGGATCGAGGCAAAGCGGGCCAGGTACTTTTCGGTGGCTTGCAAGGGATTATGAACTGCGTTGAAGCAGAGGTACAAAAAGAACGGCTGCTGGTGATGGGCGTCGATGAAGCGCAGAGCCTCACGAGCGAAGGCTTCGGTCAGGTATTCACGCTCCTCGATGCGTTCGGTGCCCCGGAAAATCGCGCCCGGCCGGCCGGGAGTAGGCAAGTATGGGTGCGCGCCTCCTAGGAAGCCGAAGAACTCATCGAAGCCGCGCTTGAGTGGGTGGAATTTCGGGTCGTAGCCCAAGTGCCACTTGCCAACCGCACCAGTGACATACCCCAGCGATTTGAGCCGGTCCGCCAGCGTAGTCTGATCCAGAGGCAAGCCCACGTCCGGGCCGGCTTGTGCCTCGGAGCCTGTATTGAACTCGTGCCCGAAACGCTGCTGGTAACGACCGGTGATCCATCCTGCTCGTGTGGGGCTGCACACCGGTGCCGATACGTAGCCGTCGGTGAAGCGCACACCGTTCTGGGCCAGGGAGTCGATGTTGGGAGTCGGCACGTCAGGGCAACCTTGAATCCCGAGCTCCCTGTATCCCAGGTCGTCGGCGGCGATGAATAGGATGTTGGGCTTTGCACCGGCAGCCGAACCTGTGCTGGCCAAGGTCAAGCTACCGAGCGTGGAGCGGAGGAATTCGCGACGCGTCAGCCGCTGCGGCTTCATCGGTGACACCTCCCAAGTGAATAAACCCCTGGTGAGGCGGGGAGTTCTTGTGGTCACCGTCAAGGATTCACACGTAGCTGCTTGCCGATCCGGTCGGTGAGGTCAAGCACCAAGGGTTGCGCCGTCGCAGGGGGGCTCGTCCTGGCAAAGATTAGCAAGCGGCCTGCCACACGCCCGCGCGCTGTGCGGCGAGCTCCTGTCGCGATCAATCGCCAGGTGGCAGGATCGCGTTGGATTGCACCACGGAGCAGGATCTCATGGGGGTAGCGCCTTCCCTCGCGCTCGTCCAGTACGACCCATTGGATGGGCAGACGCGCCAGCTGGTCACGAATCTGCTCTGGGTCCCGGTAGCGGAGCTCGTAATTGATTCCCATCCAGTCGGATTTGGTCAAGAGTTTGCTCGCACGCACGACCGTCCACGGACAGGCCTCGCGGCTCAATAGGAACTGGCAAACCAAAGCGCCCTCGCCGAACTCGTCTGAACTGACCAGCACGATTGGGTGCCAACCGGAGCTTTGGCACTGCGAAGAAAGGAACGCGGCCACCTCTTGAAAACCTCGCGGGCCGGTGTCCACCGGCCTTTGTAGGTAGGCAGCGGCAATCAGCGAGACGATCAGCACAATCGCGGTACGCCCCACGCGTGGGTGGACAGCTTGGAATATGCGGGATTGAGCCAGATCACGAAGGCCGGCAGTCACGTACCAGGCAATCGCGGCGGTGACAAAGGTGGAGTGCCGGGCGGAACGGCTCGCGGGCACCACCAGTTCAAGCAACCAGAACACGAGCAGCAAGGCTGCGGCCGAGATCCAGATGCCCCGGCCGCGACCCAGATAGGTCCACCTGGACCAGCTCAGCGCCATTCCGAACAGCAGCAACACAAAGACGCTAGGGGACAAGCTTGCGAGCTGGCGCAACAACGCATTAGCTAGCTCGGCATGGATCCGACTGGAGAACCAAGGCAGGTCCACAGGGCTCTGCTGAAGCGTCCGGAACGTCCACACGTACCACGGACCTGCCATGCATAGGACAACGATGAACGGGAGCCAGAAGTGCGGGGCACGAAGCAGCTTCGCGGCACGCGCGATCACCACGGTCGCCACATGCATCAGCAGCAGGATTCCGCCAAGGGGTTTAAACAGGGAGGCTAGGGCTACGGTAACACCGAAGGCGAGCGCCCGCCGATTGGACGGCTGCTCGAGATAGCTCCCATGAAGATACAAGGCGAGCGTGGTCACGACGGCCTGAGGCATCTCGATCATCACGCTGGCCGAGACACTTTGAACCACGGGCCAGCAGACGACCAGTGCTCCGGCGAGCACCGCTGCACGCAGCCCAAACTCATTTCTCAGCGTGGAGGCGATAAGCCAGGCGAGCAGGGCTGTCGCGCAGGCCATCAGCCACATCGCCGAAGATCGCGAGGGCGAAAAGATCCAGTACCAGAGCGCCTGCAAAATGTAAAAGGCTGGCGGCCAGTAGCCCACCGCAACCTTGGGGTAGCGACTGTAGAACTCCTCGGCGAACTGCTGAGGCGAGCGGCTCAGGCCTTCCCGTAAGTAGTCCTGCACCATCACACCCGCCACAAAGTGGGCGGCCTCGTCGCTATAGGCGCCGAACTCGCCCGTGAAGGCGCCATTCCGCCATTGGAGCAAGAGTACAAGGCCCAGGTAGACGGTGAATAAGCCAAGGCTCCAGGGCAACGCCCGCCACAGAGGCTGCCGGCTAGACAAGCCGGATCGGAGGCTGGAAAGCATTGTTGTCTTCTACTAGCAGAGTTGGTTGTCTTGGCACAAATCACCAAAATATAGCTCTAGCCACAGACCCGGTCACGGGTCGCGCTAGCATCAATCGAAGTGGAGCTCATTTGCGGGATTCATGCGGTAGTCGAGGCGTTGCGAGCTGGGCGGTCTCTAAACCGGGTCATTGTGCAGCGAGGGGCCAACCTGCGACGCTTTCACGAAATCTTGGAGCTGTGTCGGCAGCGTGGTGTTCCGGTGCACCAGGAGCCTGCGGAGGCACTGGATCGCCTAGCGCCGGCCGCCAAGCACCAGGGCGTAATCGCGGTCGGGGCAGCGGTGGCGTACGTCCCTTTGGAGGACATTCTGGCGCGAGGGGGGCTGGTCATCTTCCTGGACGGTGTTGAAGACCCTAGAAACCTCGGCGCTGTGATCCGGACGGCTGCAGTTGCAGGTGCAAGTGGGGTGGTTATTCCCGAGCGGCGGGCGGCGCCTGTTACGGAAGCAGTCGCCAAGGCGGCGGCGGGTGGCTTAGCCTATACGCCGGTAGCCCGTGTGACCAATTTGGGGCGAGCCCTGGACCAGAGCAAGGCTGTGGGTTACTGGATTTACGGATTTGACGAAAGGGGTGACCGTGAGTGGGATCGTGTGGAGTGGCAGGAGCCAGTGGCCATGGTCTTCGGAGGCGAGGGACGCGGCTTGCGGGAGTCCACTCGAAAACGTTGTGACTTTCTGGTGCGAATCCAGGGTGCCGGCGCCTTGTCTTCGTTGAATGTGTCGGTAGCTGCGGGCATAGCGATGTTCGAATGGGTGCGTTGGCGAAGGCAACAAGGACTCGGCAAATGAGGTACACGCGACGCGAATGGTTACGGACTTCCGCCGCAGGGCTCGCAGGCTGTTGGCAAGCGGGTTGGGGCCTACCCTCCCGCTCGCGTCTAGGCATGGTGGTGGCCGAGGAGCCACTCGCTGCGGAGGTCGGAGCTAACTTTCTGCGCAAAGGGGGTAATGCCATCGATGCTGCGGTCGCCGTAGCCTTCACGCTGGCCGTAACGTATCCTCAGGCAGGCAACCTTGGTGGCGGGGGTTTTTTGCTTTACCGCCGATCCGATGGCTGGGCGAAGGTCGTCGACTTCCGGGAGGTGGCACCCAGGCGGGCGACGGAGGAGTTGTATCGGAGTGTTCCGTCTGAGGCGGCCGTCGTGGGGCCGCGAGCATGTGCAGTGCCGGGAACCGTGCGAGGCTTGGGTTTGGCTCAGCGGCGCTACGGCCGGCTGAAATGGGCGGAGTTGCTCCAACCCGCCATTGAACTGGCCGAGCGCGGATTCCCTGTCCCATTCGAGCTGGCAGAGGAACTCCGAAGGGCACGGCATTTGGGAAGATTCGCAGAGTCGCGCAGGGTCTATTTGAAAGATGGCCACTACTGGCAGCCTGGGGAACAGTTCCATCAACCCGAACTCGCCAGAACGCTTCGCCGCATAGCGGAGCAAGGCCCGGAGGAGTTTTACGAAGGCGAGACGGCGCGGCTGATTGTAGCTGCGATGGAACCGGGCGGTGGACTTATCGGTTTGGAAGATCTACGCGCGTACCAGCCGCTAGAACGCGAACCGCTAGTCGGGCAGTATCGCGGGTGGCAAGTGGTTACAGTTCCTCCTCCCAGCTCTGGTGGAGTTGGCTTGCTGCAAGTCTTGGGCATGCTGGAGGAGTCTGGCTACGAGCGCTGCGGCTGGGGCTCCGCCGATGCCATCCACTTCGTAGCAGAGGCACTGCGGCGGTTCTTTGCTGACCGGGCTTGCTGCCTGGCTGACCCGGCGTTCTATTCCGTGCCCCTGGAGCGTTTGCTCGCACCTGCTTACTTGGCTCGCCGTCGATCAGGGATCGATTGGCGGCGTGCTACACCCAGCCAGATGCTCGGTGCTTGGCCGGACGGGCTGGAAAGAGAGCGGGCGCAGACGACGCACGTTTCGGTGCTGGATCAGGATGGGAATGCCGTGGCCCTGACCTACACTCTGAACGGGTTGTTTGGGAGTGGGGTGACCGTTCCGCGAGCGGGGTTTCTGCTCAATAACGAGATGGACGACTTCGCCACTCGTCCGGGCCAACCCAATCAGTTCGGCTTGGTCCAGGGTCCAGCGAACCGTGTGGAGCCAGGCAAGAGGCCTTTGTCCTCGATGGCACCCACCATTCTGGTGCGAGACGGGTTGGCCCGGCTCGTACTGGGTTCGCCGGGCGGTCCTAGGATCGTTTCGGCGGTGCTGGAAGTGGTGCTGAACATGGTGGATTTTAAAATGGAAGTGCACGATGCCGTCGACGCGCCGCGGTTTCACCACCAGTGGCGGCCCGACGCGCTGGTTTTGGAGCCTGGGTTTTCGCCTGATACTGTTAAGCTCCTCCAGATGAAGGGTCACCGGGTCGCACGCATCGCCAACGTGGGCAAAGTGGGGGCAATCGCTGTTCAAGATGGTTGGATGCTCGGGGTAGCTGATCGCCGCGGCTACGGCCGGGCCGCTGGAGTCTAAGGGAACGACCGATGAAGCACATCCTGTCCACACACTTGATTGCGAACCACCGGTTGACGACGGCTTGGTTGGAGCGGGTCCGGAAGATCGGAGTCGATGGCGTAGAGATTTTTTGCGCGCGGCAGTCGTTCGACTACCGGGATCGTGCGCAGATCCGCGAACTGACGCACTGGTTCCGCGATTCCGAGCTCGAACTGTTTTCCCTGCACGCGCCGATGTACCGAGATGAGGTGTGGGGACGGTCAGGTCCCCATGCAGTGATCGATATCACCGAGCCCTCTAAGCCCAAACGGATCGATCACGTCGATGAGATCAAGCGTGCGATCGAGGTGGCGGAATCCATCCCGTTTCGGTTCCTGGTCCAGCATTTAGGCGTACCGGACCAGGAGTGGGACGAGCGTCGCATTGATCCGTTGTTCTCTTCTTTGGAGGATCTGAAGGTGTTTGCTCATCAGCGGGGGGTGACGGTGCTGGTGGAGAACATCCCGAACGGCTTTTCCAGCGCGGAGCGCCTTAACCTGTTGATGGAGCTGACCCATTTGGATCTTGGTTACTGTTTCGACGTGGGCCATGCAAACCTCATGGAGGGAATCGAACGAGCCTACGAGCAAATGGCGCCGCGTATCCGCTCCACGCACCTGCACGATAACGACGGCAAAGGCGATCTCCACTGGTTTCCATACAGCCGGCCCGAAGCCACCGTCCAGTGGCGGCGCGTGATGCAGCTGTTGCGGCGTCATCAAGAAGAGCTTCCTTTGGTTTTGGAGCTCCGGGAGGTCGAAGGCATGGCCGATCCCTTGGGGCGGGTTCAGGAAATTTTCGAGAAGCTAGAAAGTGAGCGGGATGAAGAGGATTACGATCGCTGAGGCGGCTCAGCACGTGGGCGAAACCGTGCAGATCGCCGGGTGGCTGTACAACCTGCGGCGTTCGGGCAAGATCATCTTCCCGATCGTGCGCGACGGCACGGGCATTATGCAGTGTGTGGCAATCAAAACGGAACTGCCTGAGCCGGTCTTCGAGTCGCTCCGGCGCTTGACGCAGGAGTCCTCTCTGATCGTTACGGGAACTGTTCGCGCTGAGCAGCGTGCTCCGGGTGGCTACGAGCTGGATGTGAAAGATGCCCAGATCATCCAGCGGGTACCCGAAAGTGATCCTTACCCGATCACGCCGAAGCCTCACGGGATCGACTTTTTGCTGGATCACCGGCACTTATGGATACGCAGCCGGCGCCAGCACGCTATTCTTCGGATCCGTCACCAGGTAGTTCGCTCCATCCGGAATTATCTGGACGACCACGGTTTCACGCTGGTGGACACGCCTATCTTTACGCCGGCAGCGTGCGAAGGGACAACGACATTGTTTGAAGTCCCGTACTTCGATGAGGGGAAAGTCTATTTGACGCAGTCCGGCCAGCTTTACAATGAAGCCACGGCAATGGCCTTTGGCAAGGTCTATTGCTTCGGGCCGACCTTCCGAGCCGAGCGATCCAAGACCCGCCGACACCTGACCGAGTTTTGGATGGTCGAGCCCGAGATGGCCTACGCCACACTCGAGGACGTCAAACAGCTAGCCGAGGACTTAATCGTTTCGGTGATCCGCGACGTGTTAACCCACCGGCGCCAGGAGCTGGAAACGCTGGAGCGGGACATTTCCAAGCTAGAGGCCATCGACAAGCCCTTCCCACGCCTGACCTACGACGAGGCCATCGAGATTCTCCACCGCAAAGGGAGCCAGATCGTCTGGGGCGATGACTTCGGCGGAACGGATGAGACGCTGCTGAGTGAAGAATTCGACCGGCCGGTCATGGTGGACCGGTTCCCGGCCAAGATCAAGGCGTTCTACTTTCAACCCGATCCGGAGCAGCCCGATCGCGTACTCGGAGTGGACATCCTCGCGCCCGAAGGTTACGGCGAAATCGTTGGGGGTGGCCAGAGAATCCACGACCTGGATCTGTTGCTCAAGCGCCTCGATGAGTACGGGTTGCCGAGGGAGGCGTTCGATTGGTACATCGACTTGCGCAAGTACGGTACGGTGCCCCACGCGGGGTTTGGCCTGGGGATCGAGCGGTTTGTTGCTTGGATCTGCGGGGTAGACCACGTCCGGGAAACGATCGCTTTTCCACGCATGCTGTACCGTACACGCCCCTGAAAACCGTGGGGAGGTGCCGCTAGTTCGGCCGAAGTGCTCGACGTAGCCCTTGAGGCCGGTGATCTGGGTGCTTACGGTTGCAGTTTGAAAGGCTGGCAACCATGTGTGGTCAGCGAAGTGGCGACTTTACACCTGAGGCTGAGCTAGCGCAAGGCGTCCCAAGCTGATGCGGCTCGTGGGTCCGGCGGATCGGAGTTCTGAAGAATGAAGCTGCGCGTGGCGGTCATCTACGGTGGCCGGAGCGGGGAGCATGAGGTCTCGGTCCGCTCCGCACGCTCGGTGCTGGCGGCTATCGATCGCTCAAAGTACGAAGTGCTGGAGTTCTTCATCACGCCAGAAGGCAAATGGCAGCCGCGGCCGATCTTACCCGAGCCCGGAGCCAACCCTGACATCGATGTGGTCTTCCCGGTACTGCATGGGACGTTTGGTGAGGATGGTACGGTACAAGGTTTGCTTGAGTTGGCGGACCTACCGTACGTGGGAGCGGGTGTCCTGGGCTCGGCGGCGGGCATGGACAAGGAGGTGACCAAGCGGCTGTGTCGCGAACGGGGACTTCCCGTGGTGGAGTTTCTGGTGATGCGCCGCGGCGAGCTTGTGCCTGAGCGCGTGTTAGACGAATTGGGATTACCAGTTTTCGTCAAGCCAGCCAATTTAGGTTCCTCGGTCGGAGTGTCGAAGGTCAAAAACCCCGCGGAACTGCTGCCGGCGCTTCAGCTTGCGGCCCAGTACGATCGCAAAGTCATTGTGGAACGAGCAGTAGATGCTCGGGAGATCGAGTGCGCTGTTTTGGGAAACGAGTGCCCGGAAGCGTCGCTGCCCTGCGAAATCGTGCCTTCCCGGGAGTTTTACGATTACGAAGACAAATACGTCCTGAACCAAACCCAGTTCCGCATTCCGGCCGAACTCCCAACTGAGCAGCTAGAAAAGGTCCGGCGCTTGGCTATAGCGGCTTACCAGGCGGTGGAGTGCGAGGGGATGGCGCGTGTCGACTTTTTGCTCGACCGTCGCTCCGGAGAACTGTTCGTCAACGAGGTCAACACCATCCCCGGGTTCACCGAGATCAGCATGTACCCGAGGATGTGGGAGGCGAGCGGCTTAAGTTACCCTCGGTTGATCGATCGCTTGATCGAGCTAGCGCTAGAGCGCCATCAGAGCAAGCTTCAGACTCGCTATCGCCGGTGACACTACGATACGGAGTGATTGCGGTGACTCGCCAGCTGGTGGTTGGCTCTCTGCTGTGCGGCACGTTCTGTTTCGCCGCATCTTCGGCTTGCGAGGTTCCGGAGGTGTGCGGAGTTGAAGAGGTCATCCGGCGAGTGACAGAGCTTTACGGAGTCTTGGAGCTTGCGGCGGCCAGTCCACCGAATCCTTACGAGGCGATCTGGAAAGGGGCAATCCAGGGGATGCTGCGGCAGCTCGATCCTCACTCCGTCTTCCTGGATCCCGACGAGTTCCGACAGTTGCAAGAGCTGCAAACTTCAACGCAAAAGGGATTTGGCACGGTCGTTTCGGTAATGCCCGGACGAGTGGTGGTGTTACAGACCGTGCCCGGAACTCCCTCAGCCCGTGCGGGAATTGAACCCGGCGACGAGATTCTAGCCATCAATGGCATTCCGCTGCAGTGGCTGTCGGTGGAAGAACTCGTTGAGCTGCTATCGCGTTCGCGGCGCCAGCAAGTACGCTTGCAGCTGCGGCGCGTGGGGCGAGAGGGGCTGATCGAGGTAACAATGACGCCCGAGCAGGTCGAGGCCCCCAGCGTCGATCTCGTATGCTTCCTGGCGCCCGGGATTGGGTATGTGCGGGTCAAAAGCTTCGAGGCGGAGACCGCAGTGCGCCTGAAGCAAGCGATTGAGAAGTTGGGTGGAGAGCGATTGGCCGGGCTTGTTCTGGATTTGCGGGACAATCCCGGCGGGTTGATGGACGCGGCGCTAGAAGTAGCCTCGCTTTTTCTCGAGCCCGGCAAGATACTGGTGAGCGTACGAGGGCGAAATCAAGTCAAGCAGACGATCACCGTGCCCGAAGGTGCACGGCCTTACCGGTTCCCACTGGTGGTGCTGGTGGACGATCGGACTGCCAGCGGTGCAGAGATCGTGGCGGCTGCGCTGAAGGACCACCAGCGAGCCAAGCTGGTGGGCATGCGCACTTACGGCAAGGGCTTGGTGCAAAGCGTTTACGCTCTTTCTGAAGGCGCCGGGTTGGCTTTGACTACTGCCTACTATTTCACCCCGGGCGGGTACTCTATCCAGCGGCCCTTACGTCAAGGACAACTGCGGCAACTCGGCGAGGCCGAGCCCGTGCCGGGTGGCGTACAGCCAGACGAAGTGGTTTACCCGGAGCCGACCACCCGGTTGCGGATGGCGCTGGAAGCAAGCGGGGCCTTCCCGCTGTTTGCGGCGCAGTGGCTCCGGGCGCATGGGCCGATTGATGATGGCTTTGAAGTCACCAGTTCGCTCCTGGACGAATTTCAGGCCTTTCTGGCGGTTCGGGGCATCCAACCGAGCGTGGCGGAGTGGTCGCCGGAGCGGGAGTGGATCCGCAGTCGACTCAAACAGGAACTGTTCAATCAAGCCCTAGGTGTCGAACGGGGCGACCAGGTGGCCTTGGAGCGCGACCCTCAGGTGCTCAAAGCGTTGGAAGTGTTGACCCGTGCTGGATGATTTCTTCACAGTGGCCTCGCCGCTCGCCTGAGAAACGATAAGCCAAAGTCGAGCGGCTTTGCCTGGAGGTGGGGTGAAAGTCTGCCGGTCTACGGGCGTCGTCGTGCGCTTTCACCCAGCCAGGTCGGAACAGATGCTGCCAACTCAAGGGAAAATAGGAACAAATCCAGTGGCAGCTCGCATGCACAGAGTGGAGGGGGATGGCTGCTCATGCCAGAATACCGACCGCGGTTGATTTTCTGGGAGTTGACCACCGGCTGCAATCTGCGCTGCATCCATTGTCGCGCCAGCGCTACGGAACTCATGTCTCCGGAGGACCTTAATTATGCGGAGTGCCGCCGCGTGGTCGATGAGATCGCTCATTATGCACCACTGATCCTCGTGCTGAGCGGCGGTGAGCCATTGTGGCGGCGCGACGTTTTCGACATTGCGCGTTACGCGCGGCAGCGGGGCTTGCGGGTGGCCCTTGCCAGCAACGGGACCCTGATCGACGAAGCGATGGCGGGGCGGATTCGCGAGGCGGGGATCGAGCGGGTTTCGATCAGCTTAGATGGGGCGCGGCCGGCTACGCATGACACCTTCCGCGGGCACTCGGGAGCTTTTGAAGCGGCCTTGCGCGGAATTCGGTGCTTGCAGGAACTGGGAATTTCTACGCAGATTAATACGACGATAGCCCGCCATAACGTCCACGAACTGCCAGATATGCTCCAGCTCGCTCGCGACTTGCGGGTGGACGCGTTTCATATGTTCTTGCTGGTGCCGGTCGGTTGTGGGCTGACCATCAAGGACGAACAGATGATCCCGGGCGACGAAGTGGAGCAAATTTTGAACTGGTTTTACGAGCGGTCGCTCGATTCCGGCCTGGAATTGAAAGCCACCTGCGCGCCGCATTATTACCGGATCTTGCATCAGCGGCGTGCGGAAGCGCGTCGACGTGGCCTCCAACTGCCGGAGCTGGCCCGTGAGGGCATGCACGCTCATACACGAGGTTGTCTAGCAGGAAGTGCTGTTTGCTTCATTTCCCACCAGGGCCAGGTGTTTCCCTGTGGCTATTTACCGGTACCCGCAGGGGACTTGCGGCGGCAGTCGTTCCAGCACATTTGGGAAAAGGCTTCGGTGTTTTTGCAACTGCGGACGCTGGAAGGGCTAAAGGGGAAGTGTGGTGCGTGCGAATTCCGTCAAGTCTGCATGGGTTGCCGGGCCCGCGCTTACGGGATGACGGGCGACTACATGGGCGAGGAGCCTAGCTGCATTTACGTACCCAAGAAGGTGCAACGTCATGTCAGCGCAAACCAGCGTTAATTCGCCGGAACGTTCGTCCGGACAGGCAGTGGACCAGCGAGCCAAGATGTTGGAGCGCGCCATGTCGCGTCACCATTACGCGGGTGACGCGCTCCTGGAGGTGTTACACACGGCCCAAGAGTTGTACGGGTATTTGTCTCCTGGGCTCTTGCGAGAAATTGCGCGGAAGTTGCGCCTGCCGCCGAGTCATGTTTACGGCGTGGCCACCTTCTACCACTTCTTCACTCTCCAGCCCCGGGGCGAGCACACCGTGATGGTATGCATGGGCACGGCCTGTTATGTGAAAGGGGCTCTCGGGTTGCTCGAAGTGCTGGAGAGGCGGTGCGCTCGGGCTGGATCGACCAGCCCGGACGGGAAGGTGAGTGTAGGTACCGCCCGGTGTGTGGGAGCTTGCGGCTTAGCTCCGGTTATCGTTTGGGACGGGGAGATTCTGGGGCGCGTGACCCCCCAAGAGCTGAATCGAAGGCTAGATGCATTGGCAGTCGCGGAGGTGCGCGATGACGGTTGAGGAACTGTATGAGATGCGCGATCGTGAGCGGGAGCGCCTGGCGCGGCTGAGGGAGCGGATCTATTGCTGCTCAGCGGCCGGATGCTTGTCGTGCGGATCGGAGAGCGTCCGGCGGGCTCTGGCAGCAGAGATTGAAGCGCGGGGGTTGAAGGGCCAAGTGGAGGTTTGTGGAAGCGGGTGCATGGGCTTGTGCAGTCGCGGTCCTTTGGTTAGGACCCAGTCCGATGGGGCGATTTACGCGCAACTAACCCCAGATGAGGCCCTGTGGCTACTCAGCGAGGATCCAGCGGAGCGGCGTCGCCTCGAGGCCAAGCGCTTGGATCTGAACGACCCGTTCTTCACCCGCCAACTGAAAATCGTTCTCGCCAACAGCGGCTACATCGATCCCGAAAGCGTGCATGACTACGTGGCTATGGGTGGCTACCAGGCCCTGGCGAAGGTGCTGACCGAGATGACGCCAGAGGAGGTGATCGAGGAGATCAAGGCGAGTGGCCTGCGTGGTCGGGGAGGAGCAGGATACCCCACTGGCCTGAAATGGGAGTTGGTACGCCGCCAGCCGGGGGACATCAAGTACGTGATCTGCAACGCCGATGAAGGCGACCCTGGGGCGTTCATGGACCGCAGCGTGCTGGAAGGCGATCCACACCGCGTGCTGGAAGGCATGGCCATCGCGGCTTATGCGGTCGGTGCGCAGCAGGGGTACATCTACGTGCGCGGCGAGTATGGGTTGGCGATCCAGCGCTTACAACTAGCTATCCGACAGGCCGAGCGGGAACGTCTGCTCGGCAACCGAATCTTTGAGACGACCTTCGGCTTTCGGGTGGATTTGCGGATCGGCGCTGGGGCGTTTGTCTGTGGCGAGGAAACCGCTTTGATCGCCTCCATCGAAGGCAAGCGCGGTACGCCTCGGCAGCGGCCACCGTACCCACCGGAGCGAGGCTTGTGGGGCAAACCGACGTTGATCAACAACGTGGAGACCTTCGCTAATGTGCCGCCGATCATCATGAACGGTGCCCGGTGGTTCGCGTCGATCGGGACCGAGACGAGCAAGGGGACCAAAGTCTTCGCCTTAGCCGGTGCGGTGAGGAACACCGGCCTCGTTGAGGTCCCTATGGGCACGCCGCTGAGGACGATCCTTTTCGAAATTGGGGGTGGGGTACCAGAAGGGCGTCAGTTCAAGGCGGCTCAGACTGGTGGACCTTCCGGCGGTTGCATCCCCGCTGAGCTTTTGGACGTGCCTGTGGATTACGAGTCCCTGGCAGCCATTGGCTCCATCATGGGGTCGGGTGGGCTGATCGTTTTGGACGACTCTTCTTCGATGGTAGACGTGGCCCGTTTTTTCATGGAGTTCTGTATGGATGAGTCCTGCGGCAAGTGCATCCCTTGCCGTGCTGGCACGGTGCAAATGCACGAGATCCTGTGCCGATTTTCCCGAAGAGAAGCGACACGACAGGACTTGGAGCTGCTGGAGGAGCTGTGTGTCTTGCTGAAGGAGACCAGCCTGTGCGGGCTGGGGCAGACAGCTCCGAACCCGGTCATGAGCACCTTGCGGTACTTCCGCCACGAGTATGAAGCGCGGTTGACCGATCGTGAGGGAGGTGCCCAGTGAGCATCAAAACGTTGACCATCGATGGGCGGATGGTGACCGGAGCGGCTGGCGAGTCGATTTTCGACGTGGCTTGGAACAACGGCATCCGGATTCCGCGGCTTTGCCACGTGGGTGGGATTTCCGATGTGGGGGCGTGTCGGTTGTGCCTGGTGGAGATCGAAGGCTGGCCGAAGCTGGCCGCAGCGTGTTTGACCCCAGTCGAGGAAGGGATGGTCGTCCGCACACAAACCGAGCGTTTGCGCCGCCACCGGAAGTTGATTGTGGAGCTCTTGCTTGCTGAACGCAATCACGTGTGTTCCGTTTGTGTGCAAAACGGTCACTGCGAGCTGCAGGACCTGGCGGCGGAACTGGGCGTGGACCACGTGCGTGTCTACTACCGATTCCCCAGGCTCGGGGTGGACATGAGCCACGAACGCTTCGGCTTGGACCACAACCGGTGCATTCTTTGCACGCGCTGCGTGCGGGTCTGCGACGAGGTCGAAGGAGCCCATACCTGGGACGTGGCTGGTCGCGGCGTCAACTGTATGATCGTCGCCGACATGGGCGAGCCCTGGGGCAACTCGGAGACCTGCACGAGTTGCGGCAAATGCGTGCAGGTCTGTCCCACTGGAGCGCTGTTTGAAAAGGGCAAGACGGTTGGTGAGATGTACAAGGATCGGCGGTTCCTTAAGTACATCGTCACGGCCAGGGAGAAGCGGCAATGGATCCGGTGAACAGGAAAATCCGCCTAGCCACGGTGTGGCTGGGGGGATGCTCAGGGTGCCACATGTCGTTTCTGGACATGGACGAGAGGCTGCTGGAGTTGGCCCAGCGCGTGGAACTGCTCGCTTCGCCCTTCACCGATTACAAAGACTTCCCCGAAGTGGATATCACGCTGGTGGAGGGCGCCGTCGCCAATGAGGAACACTTGGAGCAGATCCGGTTGATTCGTCGCCGCACGCGCATTCTGGTGGCATTCGGCGATTGTGCTGTGACGGGGAACGTGACCGCACTCCGAAATGTGTTTCCGGTGGAAGAGGTGCTAGCGCGAGCTTTCCAGGAAACGGCGACGCCCGTGGTGGGAGTTCCCCGGGGAAACCCGGCCGTGCCACGGTTGCTCGAACGAGCTCGCCCGATCCACGAGGTCGTTCAAGTGGATTACTTTCTGCAAGGCTGCCCTCCTTCAGGGCCAGAAATCTACGAGTTCTTGATGGCCTTAATCGAGGGCCGACAGCCGGAAATCGCCCGCAAGAAGTTTGGATAAGCCATGAGCCAGCGGATTGTGATTCACCCGGTAACTCGCATTGAGGGGCACGCCAAGGTGTCGATTTACGTCGATGACCATGGCGAGGTTCAAAGCGCACAGTTTCACGTAACCGAGTTCCGCGGCTTCGAGAAGCTGGCCGAGGGACGCCCACTCCACGAAATGCCCGGGCTGATGTCGCGAATCTGCGGGATTTGCCCCATCAGCCACATCCTGGCCAGCTCCAAGGCGGGTGACATGATCCTCGGCGTGGAATTGCCGCCGGCAGCTTACAAGCAACGGCGTTTGGTGAATTGTGCTCAGGTTCTCCAGTCGCATTCGCTGAGCTTTTTCCATTTGTCCTCGCCGGACCTGCTATTGGGGATGGACGCGCCCGTCGAGCGTCGACATTTGTTCGGCCTAGCGGAACAGGAACCTGAGTTTGTGCGCAGGGGAATCCGGCTGCGTCAATTCGGCCAGCGCATTATTGAGCTTGTAGGGGGCAAGAGGATTCACCCATCTTGGGGAGCTCCTGGTGGTGTGTTGCGGCCCTTGACCGTAGAGGCCCGTGACGAGATCCTGCAGTGGATTCCCGAAGCGCTGGAGACTGTCGAGTTCGCAATCGACCGGTTTAAGGCGATCCTCGATCGCTTCCAGGAGGAAATCGAGCACCTAGGAAACTTTCCTTCCCTGTTCATGGGAACGGTGAACGAGGATGGCGAGCTGGAGTTTTACGACGGCCGGTTGCGCCTGGTCGATGCGGAGGGCAATATCGTTGCCGACGGGCTGAATCCAGAACGGTATTTCACCTTCCTGGCCGAGGCGGCCGAGGAATGGTCGTATATGAAGTTCCCTTACTATAAGCCCCTAGGCTACCCTGGGGGCATCTACCGAGTGGGTCCACTCGCACGAGTGAACGTTGTGCATTCGATGGGAACCCCCCGAGCCGACCGCGAGCTCAGGGAGTTCCGCCAGCGAGGCTGGCAAGTGCACAACGAGTCGTTTTACTACCACTACGCCCGCTTGATCGAGATGCTTTACTGCGTCGAAAAGATCGAGGAGTTGGCCACGGATCCGGAAATACTCGGCGAAGTGGTGCGGGCTAAGGCAGGGATCAATCACCTAGAAGGGATAGGCTCGTGCGAAGCGCCGCGTGGCACGTTGTTCCACCATTATCAAGTGGACGAGGACGGCGTGGTCCGCAAGGTCAACCTGTTGATCGCCACCGCGCAGAACAACCTAGCCATGAACCGTGCCGTAGAGCAGGCTGCGCGGCGGTTCGTCAACGGGCTGCGCTTGACCGAGGGGATGTTGAACCGAGTGGAAGCCGCGATCCGGTGTTACGATCCCTGCCTGTCATGCTCGACGCATGCCATGGGCCAGATGCCACTGGTGGTGGAACTGCGCACGCTCAGCGGTGAGCTCCTGGATCGCTTGCAGCGGGATTGAACCGGTGGAGGGGTATCTGCCCCAGGCATCCGAAGTCCTGTTGATCGCGGTCGGTAATGTTCTCCGCCGCGATGACGGGGTTGCGCACTGGGTGCTGGCCAAGCTAGAGCTCAAGCCGGACGAGCACGCCATCGAAGTCCAGCAGCTCACTCCCGAGCTCGCACTAGCGCTGGCAAGCTATCGGGCGGTCGTGTTCATCGACGCCGCGGTAGATCGTTCGGAGGTCACTCTTGAGCCGGTGGCTATACCGGGCAAGCCGCCGAGTTTGTCTCACGTGTTTTCACCGGAAGCGCTCATCGCTCTCGCTTCTGCCAGTGGGTTTAGAGGAGAAGCTTGGGTCTGCCGTATCCCTGTGACAGATTTAGGACTGGGCGAAGGCTTGAGTCCGCAGGCGCAAGCTCATGCCGAAGCTGCCACGGAGTTGCTCCGGCGGTTGCTCACCGAGTGGCGCCAGCGCCGGAAGTGAACTGAGAGGTTCAGAACGCAAATCGAGATCGCTGTGACGACGACTAGTGGATACGGCACGGCAGGGTAGATCAGTTTTTCCAGATAGTGGACGAGAAAGTCACCTGTATAAGCTGACTTGCCGGCTCGGAGCTGGGCCCATTGCTCGACGTAGGTCAGCGGGCAATACCAGCCGCTGGCCTCGATGAAGATGCTGTAAGCGAGGGAGATGACGTGCAGACGTGCCAGCCAGCCGCTTCGGGCAAACCAGCATCCCGCTATGACCCAAATGATCCACGCCAGATGCACGATCAGCACCATTAACGCGAGCATCCCGTAGAACCACATGGTCATTCCTCTGCGAAAAGCTGGTAACCCGGGTTGGGCGGGTAGTGCTGGGCCATCCACAACAGGCGCTGCCGCACAGCCTCCGGCGGCAGGAACTCGGGACCACTTCGCACTGTGACGTCGTGCCACAACGCATGGATGTACTCGGCAACGGTGGCAGCGAACGAGGCCTTGGCGTAGTCGAGCAACGCGCGGAGGCTGCGTGCGCGCCAGCGGGTGGTCAGCAAGGCCTGCTTTTTCTCCCACGCCTCTTCGTCGATCTCACCCGGAAGGTTCTGTGCAATCTCCGCGTGGAGCAACAAGAGGTAACCCCGGATTTCGTCTTCGGTCGCCCGTTCCCACAAAATTTGGCCGGTGCAGAGTAGGACTTCCAAGACGATTTCGTGAGGGTCGGCGAGCGATGCTTGGACACTGATGCGTGTCATGTCTTGGCCCAGTTCCCAGCGCGACCGGATCTCTGGCGACAATCGGGTAATCTCGATCTGGCAAGGGCCGATGCGACGGGCGATCACTGCGGGGATTGCCCGCACTGCTTGGCGCAGTGCTGTGCGCAAGTCCGACGACCACGTAGCCTCGGTCACCCAGCTCCAGCCGTGCGCGAGGCGACCAGGCTTCAACGCATCCCCTCAAGACCCAGTCTGGGCAGGAGGATGGTGCCTGTCAAGCGCTATTGAGTCGCCTGATCGGGCGGCGAGCTTGCTTGGGGATTCGGATACGCAAGGCGAAAGCCGAACCACTGCTCACAAGCGATGATGGAATTTGCGGGGTTTTTCGGAGAATAACGCACCGAAGCAGGGCCGATGCAGATCCTGGCTCCAACAGGGAGTTGATCGCGGAGGAAAGACAGGTCCTGTGAGGCGTGGTAGTCGACTCCAGCGACGGTATAGCGGTAGTAGGCAATGTGATCCTGCAGGTCCACGAGCACACCGTCAGCCACTCGAGAGTGGGCCAACAACCGGAGGCGGCGACGCCGTTCCTTCTCTTGCGGGCTGATACGTAGCCGCAAGAGCGCCTGAACCGCAAGGGTGAAGGTAACTACCCCTGTGAGGCCCAGGAAGACCAAAGCCGCTTCCGTGGAGCAGGCTTTCATGATACCGATGGACCTGATTGACAGCATACCCGTGACAGTGACCACTGCAGGTGCCTTGAGTGAACTTTTCGCGACTCGACCAGGCTAAGCCCCGGGGCGAGGTAACCTCGCCCCGGCCTTTGCTCCTCAATCTTGTTCTGCCACGACGATATTCTCCAGGCACCCGACGCCGTTGATCTCCACCCGCACTCGCGAGCCGATTTCGAGCCTTCCGACGCCGGGTGGGGTACCCGTGGCGATCAGATCACCCGGCTCCAGGGTCAGGAAAGCTGACAGAAACTCGATCAACTGACCCACACTGAAGAGCATGTCCGTGACGGGAGCGTCCTGTTTTTTCTCCCCGTCGACCCAAGTGCAGACACGGAGAGCGTCCAGCTGAACCTCTTCGCGGGGCACGATCCAGGGACCAACTGGGCAGAAAGTGTCGAATCCCTTGCATCGGGTCCACTGTTCGTCCTTCTGTTGCAGGTCGCGCGCGGTGACGTCGTTGACACAGGTGTAGCCGAAGATGACCTCGTCGGCACGATCGGCCGGGACACGGCGAGCCCGCTTACCGATGACAACCCCCAGCTCACCTTCGTAGCTCAAATGCCGACTCAATTTGGGGTACACAATTTCTCCTCCATGGGCTAGCAGGCTGGAATTTGGCTTCATGAAGATGATGGGTTCGGCTGGAGGCTCATTGCCGAGTTCACGAGCGTGCTCAGCGTAATTGCGCCCCACACAGAGGATCTTGGTGGGGTAACAAGGTGGCAGCAGTCGGACCTGGTCGAGCGGGTAGCACTCGCCGGTCTTGTCGCGGCTGAAAGGCTGCGTCACGTACACGAGCCCATCCTCTTCGAGCAGGCCATACCGGACAGCAGGATGGGTGTCGGCTACCGTGGGTGCTACGTTCGGATCCACACTGAAGCGTACATGTCGAGTCATCGCGGTGCTTTCTCCTCGTGGGATGGTGCTGATGCTTGGGAATCTGCCAAGGTTGCGACCCGAACTGCTTCTGAGCGGGCGCTTTCGTTGCCTCGCAGGTCCACAGCAGTGATAGCGTACAGGTACTCGCGCTGGGTTTCGATTTGGCGATCTTGATAGGCCGGCGTCCCGATGCACTCGGCGACGGGTTTCCAGTCCCGCCCATCTTCGCTCCGATAGACGCGGTAGCAGGCCAGGTCTTTTTCGAAATTAGCGTCCCAGCTCAATTCAACCGCCGCCGGTGTGGCTACCGCACGCACGCCCGTGGGAGTGGCTGGCGGGAACCGGTCGATCATCGTGGTCTCGATTTCGACTGAGGGCTCGCTTTCCGCTGCGGAACCGGGCACTGTTGAGACCGCCTGGATGCGGTAAGCGTACGAGACCCCATGTTCAACCTCCGCATCGAGCCAACCGCATTCATTAGTGGTCACCTGCTGGAGCCACTTATCGCCAGGCAGTTGGCGACGGAAAACGCGGTAGCCCACCGGGGAGCTAGCGGCGCAGGCCCAGGTGAGCTGGATTCCGCCGGCGACCACTGTAGCCGTCAGTTGCTGCGGCCGCTCAAGTGGTGGAACCACTACCAGCGGTCCGGTAGTAACCCATTCCGACCAGCGGCCTTGGGGGCCGGCTACGCGGGCGCCGACAACGATCCGCTGGTTTACCCAGCGACCGGCGGGGATCTCCAGATAGACTTTCCCCGGCGTGCCCGTCCACTGCGTTTCCACCGGTTGCGCTTGGGCCTCCCAGCGGCTGAGGTCCGCTGGTTGGGTTTCTCCGGGGCCTATCCGCACGTCTAGCTTTCCCAATCGGCGCAGGAGGGTTTGTTCTGTTGTCAGTCCCGAAACCTCGAACTCCACCACCAACTTGTCTGCCTTTTGCTGGACGCGCAATGACGAAGGTGGTACAGGAATGTTCAGCGCGGGCGGCAATGGATCGCCCACGTAGCCGCAGCCCGCAAGCCAGGCGCTGTAACAGGTGGCGATGAGCAGCAGGCCGGCACGCATCGCCTAGAGGAT